>SKLM01000164.1 GCA_007123205.1 Thermoflexales bacterium | reverse complement strand
CCCTATGGCTCACGTAGACGCTTACAACCGTCCCATCAGCTACCTGCGCATCTCCGTCACCGATCGCTGTAACCTGCGCTGCCTCTATTGTATGCCGGAAGCTGGCGTGGCGTGGCGGCCCCACGATGAGATCCTCCGCTACGAGGAGATCGAGACCATCGTACGCGCTGCGGCGGAGCTCGGAATCAGCAAGTTCCGTCTGACCGGCGGCGAGCCCCTGGTCCGGCTCGGCATCGCCGACCTGGTCCGCAGCCTGGCCCGCATCCCCGGTATCGATGACCTGGCGATGACCACCAACGGCGTGAGCCTCGCGCACCACGCCCGGGCCCTCGCTGATGCTGGATTGCACCGGGTCAACATCAGTCTGGACACCCTCGACCGGGAGCGCTTCAGGCGCATCACCCGCTGCGGCCACCTCCCCGACGTTCTGGCGGGCATCCAGGCGGCTCGCCGGGCCGGCCTCAGCCCGATCAAGATCAATACCGTGGTGACCCGCGGCTTGAACGATGACGAGGTCGTGCCTCTGGCCGCGAAGACGATGGACTCATCCTGGTGGCACATCCGCTTCATCGAGCTTATGCCCGTCGGCGGGGGCGATCTCCTCAGCGAGTCCTGGGAGAGGAGAGCGGTCCCTGCTGACGAGATTCGCCAGCAGATAGAGCGAGAGCTGGGCCGTCTGGAGCCGGCCGGCATGGCCAGAGGCAACGGCCCCGCCCGCTACTACCGCCTGGCGGGGGGCCAGGGCACCATCGGCTTTATCACGCCCGTCAGCGAACACTTCTGCTACCGGTGCAATCGGCTGCGTCTCACCGCCGACGGCCAACTGCGTCCCTGTCTCCTCTGTGAGGGCGAGGTGGATCTGCGCACTCCGCTAAGGGACGGGGCCACCCCTGACCAGATCAAGCAGCTGATCGTGGAGGGCATCAACGCCAAGCCGATGCGCCACCACCTCGATGAGCATATACACCCCAACGGCCGGGCGATGTCGGAGATCGGAGGGTAGCATGAAACTATCCCACTTGGATGATAAGGGCCGCGTCGCCATGGTCGGCGTGGGTCAGAAGGCCGACACCGAGAGGATCGCCGTAGCCGCGGGTGAAGTGCGCATGAAACTCGAGACTCTCCGCCTCATCGTTGGGGGGGCGGTCTCGAAAGGCGATGTGCTCACCACGGCCCAGATTGCGGGCGTCATGGCCGCCAAGCGTACCCCGACCCTTATCCCCCTCTGCCACCCCCTGTCGCTGACCAAGATCGACGTGGAGTTCGAGATTGACGAGGATCGGCCCCGGATCGGAATCACTGCCACGGTGCGCTGCACGGGTAAGACGGGAGTGGAGATGGAGGCCCTCACTGCCGTCACCGTGGCCGCGCTCACCATCTACGACATGGCCAAAGCCGTCGAGAAGACCATGTCCATTGAAGGAATTCGTTTGCTTCGTAAGAGTGGAGGCAAGAGTGGAGACTGGAGACTGCAGGATGCCGGCTGAAGGGGAAGGGACGGGCGGTGACAGCATCCGGGTGAGGGTGCGCTTCTTCGCCGCCCCGAGAGATGCGTTGGGTGAGGATCGTGTCGCAATGGAGATCCCCCGGGGGACGACGGTCCGGGAGCTGCTCGAGCTGCTGGTAGCCGAGTACCCGGTCCTCGGTTCCTACGTGCGGTTTGTCAGCGTGGCGGTAAACCGGGCCTACGTAGGAATGGGCACCGAGCTGCACGACGGCGATGAAGTCGCCTGCCTGCCCCCGGTGGGGGGAGGCCGTGAATGGGCCGCCGGCCAGAAGGGCGGGCTGCTGCATCGGCACCGGGATTCGCTTGACTGGCCTGCCCCCACCTCGGTTCAGGAGAGAGCCTGATGAAACGATTTGAGATCACTCAATCCCCCGTATCGGTCGATGATGTCGTAGGGCGACTGACGGAGCGGTCCATCGGGGCCGTATCCACGTTCGTGGGCGTGGTGCGCGGCGAGACGGAGGGGCGGGAGACGCTCTACCTCGAGTATGAAGCCTACCCGGAGATGGCCGAACGGGAGCTGAGCCGCATCGGAGAGGAGATTCACGACCGTTGGCCGACCACCGAGGAGGTGGCTATCGTCCACCGCATCGGGCGGATCGAGATCGGGGAGACAATCGTGGTCATTGCCGTCGCCTCCCCCCATCGTTCCGAGGTCTTCTCCGCCGCCCATTACGCCATCGACCGGCTGAAACAGATCGTGCCCATCTGGAAGAAAGAGGTGTGGGCGGATGGGGAGGAGTGGAAGAGCGAATGCGGGGAGCCCGTCGTATGAGAGAGCCCATGCTGAGCGTTGAAGAGGCCCGGGAGCGGGTCTTGAGCGTGTTCCAGCCCCTTCCGGCAGAGCGGGTGGACATCCTCGCGGCCGTCGGTCGCGTGTTGGCCTCCGATGTCTACGCCGCTGACAGCCTGCCTCCTCACGCTAACTCTGCGATGGACGGCTACGCGGTGCGGGCGGAGGAGACCGCCCGGGCAGCCCCGGGCTCACCCCCTCGGTTCCGCATTGTGGGCGACCTCCCTGCTGGCGCCGCGCCCCGGCAGGAGGTGACGCCTGGTACCGCCATCCGCATCATGACCGGGGCCCCCCTGCCCCCGGGAGCTGACGCGGTTGTCAAGGTCGAGGACACGCAGCAGGAGCATGGCTACGTCCATGTCTTCGTCCCGGTGGAGCCGGGCAACTACGTCAGGCCCGCCGGCGAGGACGTACCCGCCGGGACTCTCGCCCTGGAGCGGGGTACGGCCCTCCGACCCCAGGAGATCGGGATGCTGGCCGCCCTGGGCCATTCCCGGGTGCCCGTTTCCCGGAAGCCGCGCGTGGCGATTCTGGCCACAGGCGACGAGCTCATCTCCGTTGACGAACCCCTGACTCCCGGGAAGATCCGCAACTCGAATAGCTACTCGAACGCTGCCCAGGTGATCCAGTACGGGGGCGAACCGGTCCTGCTGGGCATCGCCCGCGATACCACCGCAGCGCTGACCGCCAGGCTCCGGGCAGGTCTGCAGGAGGACGTCGACCTCGTGCTAACCTCCGGAGGGGTCTCCGTGGGCGATTTCGACCTGGTCAAGGACGTTCTCGCCAGCGAGGGCGACATCGACTTCTGGCGCGTCCGGATGAAGCCCGGGAAGCCTCTCGCCTTCGGTCATCTGCGTACCACTCCCTCACAGGGATCCAGGGCGAGGCCAGTTCCGGTGTTGGGCCTCCCCGGCAACCCTGTGTCGGTCATGGTCTCCTTCGAGATCTTCGTCCGGCCGGTGCTCCTCAAGCTGCAGGGGGCCCGGGATTGGGAGCGTCCCCCGCTGGAGGCCACCTTGATGGACGCCATCCCCCCCAAGGACGATCGGCGCCACTTCCTCCGCGTGCGCCTGATCTGGCAGGCGGGCGAGTACCGCGCCTACCTCACTGGCGCGCAGGGATCGGGTGTTCTGAGCTCCATGGTCAAGGCCAACGCCCTGGCCATCATCCCCGAGGACTGGGACCATGCGCCGGCCGGTGCCCGGGTGCGGGTGATCAGGCTCGATTGACAGCCCTCTGGTCGAGCGTGATCCGCTGTCGCCGGACCCGCTCGGCTCGTTGGGTGCGGAAGCAAGCGCCTCTCATCCGTCTCTGGCCCACCTGACTGGCCCTTCAGAACCCAGCATGATGGCCCTAGCTGGCTTGAGAGAGTGCGATATCACCACCGTCTCCTCCCTTCCTCTTTGACCAGCGCTGAGAGGACGACGGAGACAACACTGACGATCAGACTCCCCAGAAAGGCAGCGCCAAAGCTCTCGACCGAGTAGCCGACGCCAAACCAGTCCTGGGCAATCCTCGACGCCAGCCACAGCGTGAATCCGTTGATCACCAACACGAAAATGCCCAGCGTCAGGATGATCAGCGGACAGGTGAGGAGCTTCAGGACTGGGCGCACCACGGCGTTGACCAGTCCCAGGAGCACGGCCATCACCGCATACGCGGTCCAGCCATCGGCCTCGACAGTGATCCCCGGAACAACCCACGCAGCGACAAACAGCGCCAATCCCGTGATAACCCAGCGGACAAGTAGTTTCATAATCGTTGCTCCTTCTGCCTTCTGGCCCGGTGTCCCCTCTGTGCCATCCACCGGTCACCCTCTTGCCATCTTCGCGCCTTTGCTTCGAACCATTCACCCTCTTCCCATCTTAGCGCCTTTGCGTCTTTGCGCGACCCGCCCCGTCGAACCCTTCACCGCCTTAGCGCCTTAGCGCCTTTGCGTCTTTGCGTCTTTGCGAGCCCCCAAGAACTCAAGCACCCAGTGTACCGCGTAACCAAAACCCCCGCAACCCCCCTTCTCGTGCCTCCGACCACCTGCGCCTCTGCATCCGCCCCGATCTCCAGGCCCATCCCTGAAGGTGCTGCCTCGCCCAACGCGCTGCCGTTGATCGGCTCGGATCCTCGGCTTGACAGTCACCTCCGTTGCCGACGCTGCCCACCCCGTGGGCGACGAGACTCCACCGGCTGGAATACCCTCGGTCTCGCCCCACCCCACCGACGAGGCCGCGGGCAACCTATTGTCTGCTTCCTTCCGGGCTTGTCCTCCCAACCTGCGGTCCTCGCCCAGTCCCAGCGATGGTGCTCGCCCGGTGGCGGATCCTCCTACAGGCCGATCTCTCGGCAAGGCGGCCGTCGCTGATCCCGCGCCCAGATGCCTGGCGAAGATGCCTCGGCGCACCCACCAACTCGGGTTGACACGAAGCGAGCCAGCCCGTATACTGGACATCAGCCAGCGTTTGCCCCTGAACATCGGATGTTAGCAGCGAAGTGGCCACATCACCGATGGTCGATACGTGTCCCGCCACGACACGCCGGTGGTATCCTGTCAATGAACCCAGTACCATTTCATCGGGAGTCTCCCTGTCCTCTGCGAACACCCCCTCCGAAAACAGCCTCCAGACGGCCTTCTGGCCGGACGTGTTCGGACGATTACGGCCACGTGCTAGCCCGTAAGTGCCTGGGTGGCTGGAAAACGCACCCTCCACGAGGTCTCAAATCCACATATGGGGGCGGCCCCTCGCCACCACCCTTTCGCGCAGTCAGAAAGCACTCAATGCCCGGAAGGGTACTAATACTCCACGAGGGGATCGAGCAGCCGACCGGCCGATCGAAGCCGAACCAGTATTAGTAGGAGCTTAGATGATACGAAGCGCCTACCGGGAAGACAATGACAAGGTCGGAGAACTCCATTTCTGGTGGCTGCTGAGCAACCATAACCGGCGCCCTATCCGGTTGGCAATGTGCAACTGTCCCACAGCGCAGGAGCGAAGGGACATCCTCTACACAGAGGCCCGCGAGATCCACTGCATGCACTGTGGCGAGTTGCTTCAGACTCAGGCATTACTATGTTTGACACCAGACTCAAAATGGATAGACAGAGACTCAGGCAAACAGTTTTCCGTGAGCACTCGAGATACGATCTAGGACGAAAGAGATGCGTCGCCCCATGCCTACCCACAGCCACGGCTCTGGTAGCCAGCTGGCACGTGCACCCGCTCTTCGTCCACAGGCACCCTGCTGTGCCCTGGCGCCAGGGTTCTGCCTTATAGGCCGCGACCTGCATCCCGTGCGGGACAAAGCCCACTCAATGCCCGAAAGGACACTAAGCCTCCGTGGTCACGGACTCGACCATCTCCCATCCACCGTGGCGAGTCGTCACAGTACCCGACTCTTCAAGCTCTGCTGGATCAGGGAAAACCGACTTCTGGGTGTGGCCCTGGATGCAGCGTGTAAAGGATATTCCACTGTGCGAACTAGTCGTCTTATCGCGTGTTGTGTGATCCTCGTTGGCCTGAGCATCGCCCGACCACCGCGCCTGCCGGTAGAAGCGCGGTCTCCGAGTGATCTGCCTCGCAATCCGCCGCTGCCGTGCCCTCGGCCTGGACCCCCTCAACCCCCACGAGGTGCAGATCTGGAAGGACAAGCACGGGCTGCACCTCCAGCTCGCTTACCCCCTCCTCACCCAGTGGGTGCGCGAGACTCACGGCGGGCACACCGCCCCGACTTACCACGAGCTATCCCCCGAGGAGCTTGAGGACGAGGGATTGCCCGACTGCGTCCCGGCCATCCGCTGCAGTTTCATCCTCGACTCCGATCTGGACCGCATGCTCGCCCTCCTCGACGCCGGTTTCGCCCCCGCGGAGGCCCGCGCTCTATTCACCCGCACCGGCCTGGGGACCGCCACCGTCAGCGACTGGACCAACCCCTACTTCGCCCCCAACGGCCGGTCAAAGCGCTGGAAACTCCGCAAACGCGCCCTCACCGACGCCTATCGCATGCTGTTTGGGTCCCCCTCCCGCGACGAGATCGTGCGCCTGCGGCGCAGCCGCCACCAGCACTTGCTCACGCCTGAGGACTTCGACCCCATCGCCGACGACCTGCCAGCCTATCAGCAGCGCATCATTGCCCAGCGCAAGGCTGCCAGCCGCCTGGGGGAGGAACCCGTTGATCCCATTACCGAAGCCCTCCCCGCGGACCACCGCCCGCGCGACCGGAATCGGCTGTTTAAGACCTGACACTGCTGCCCGCCCCTTGAGCCGCTAGTTGACTTACATGGCCTGGCGATGCCCGCTCATACCGTGTTGACACCGCTGTCAATCCTGAAACCAATAATGTTCGACGTCTCTCGTTATGGCCAAGGCCCTAGCTAGAAGGGGATTCAGACAGATCCGAGCATTTCTGCCATCGAGTCAGAGGCAGCGTTACGAGCCGGGCTTCTCGGACAATGAAGCGCTCCTTGATTTCGAACCGCCTCCCGCTCCAACTTCGGGTAGAACCCTCCCTCATCTTGACAAACACCTAACACGCGCTATTATGTACACAATAGGCAGAAAATGGACGACCCAGCAGAATATGGAGAGCGAGGAAGGATATGGAGAAAAAGTTGGGCATCACAGAGGCCAGGCAGGACTTTAGCAGCATCGTGGAGGAGGTTCAGTATCAGGGCCAAAGCTTTGTCATCAGCCGCCATGGGAAACCAGTGGCTGCGGTTGTACCCCTGGAGGTGTATGACAACTGGAAGCAACAGAGAAAGCGGTTTTTTGATACGATTCGTAAGATCCAGGAGGCGAACAAAGGGGCTGATCCCGAGCAAGTAATGAAGGACGTGCTCGAAGCCCAGCAGGCCATCCGCTCCTCAGAATAACCACTTCCCATGAGAATCGTGCTTGACGCCAACGTGCTCATAAGTGGTCTCATCTCACCACAAGGAAGCCCAGCCAGGATTCTAAACCTGTGGAAACAAGAACGGTTTGATTTGGTCATCTCAGAACCCATCTTAGAGGAGCTGGAGAGGGTCATCCACTATCCCAGGATTCAAGAACGCTATAGGTTGCCGGAGGAATGCATTGAGCAGTTCCTGGAACTAATCGCTGGGGAAGCAATCCTCGTCAAGCCCTCCTCAGAAATCTCGGTCATTGAAGCCGACCCGGCCGACAACCGCTACTTAGAGTGCGCCGTGGTCGGAGATGCCTCCTATATCATAAGCGGGGACAAACACCTGTTGGAGGTGGAGGAACACCAAGGGATCGCCATCCTTGAGCCCACAGGATTTCTTGCTGTGGTGGTCTTGGAGGCCCAGGGAGACGATTCGTAAAGCGGAGTGCGGGGATTGGAAGAGGGCGATCGAGTGGCTTTCATAGAGACGGAACAAGGCGTGTTGATCAACCCCAAGAAGTCATCTCCCGTCCCCCCCCAGCT
>SKLM01000059.1 GCA_007123205.1 Thermoflexales bacterium | reverse complement strand
TAGACCACGTCAGCCACCTTTCGCGGGGGAGCCACCCCCAAAGGTGGATCAGGCAGGTTCTCACTCCAGATGAGACGGGCGCTGTTATCGTCTCCCGAGATGTTGTAGTCGTTCACGACCCCGTCGCCGAGCAGCCTCAGCCGTTCGGGAACTCGGATGTCCTCCCGGTTGGCCCACTCCTTGAGCCCAACCATAGCGTCCATAATCTTGATGTCCCGTGGACACCGGACCTGACAGGACTTGCAGACGGTGCAAAGCCAGAAGGTCCGACTGTGCATCACCTCTTCCACCAGACCAAGCTGCACCAACCGCCAGACCTGGCGAGGTGTGTAGTCCATGGCATGAGCAGTGGGACACGAAGCGGAACAGGTGCCACACTGGATGCAACGCCGGATAGCACCGCTCTTGGGGGCGAGACGATCGATGAACAGGAGATCTCGCTCCACACCGGTTAAGCTGATCGAATTGGGCTTTGCCAAGGGACCCTCCTAGCAGGGCAAATTCTTTGACCGGAGCAAGCTGGATCCGAGAGGGAACCTGTCGCCGGAGACGCCGGAATCCCAAACTGACAAGCGCGGTCGGGTTCTGAGAGGGCGACCCCTACCCGCCACGCTCCGTCCGCTTTGGGCGGCTTGGTTGTAGGCCAGACTAGCTGCTCTGGTACAGCGCGCTCGCCGTCACACGGAAGACCCTGCGAGCAGACTGCTCGAGACGATCGCCACGAGGGCGAGCCGGTCAACAAGTAACGGCAGCCATCAGTTCCCATCCAATAGGGCCGCTGGGTTCCCACGGGAGACAAACCAGCACCAGACGAGGAGCCCAGCTCCAGAGAGCCCGCGCGGGCTCCGACGCCCTCTCGAGACTGAATCGCTCCAGTTACAGAGCGATTAGCTCAGGATTTCCGCATACTCCTTCAGCTGTTCCTCAACGAAGGCCTTGAACTCCGCAGAATCGGGCCTCATCAGATTGTCTAAGTCGGCCGGATCCTGGAGCTCGATCTTCACCAACCACCCCTCCTCATAAGGCGATTCGTTGACCAGAGTTGGCTCCCACTCGAGCTCGTCATTGGCCTCGAGAATCTGACCACTCACGACCGCCGGGATGCGCCCCACCCACTTGCCAGACTCCATAGACATAAACGTCTCGCCTTGCTGCACCTCCCGTCCTGCCCGAGGCATCTCCACGAACACGATTTCCTGGGCGATGCGCTGACCAAAATCAGTCATGCCTTGGATGACCAGACCGTCCTCGACGCGGGCCCAGTCATGTTGACGATCATAGTAGAGATCTTCGGGAAACTCGATACCGCCGATGTTCATTCGTTGCCTCCTGTCGTTGAGTGCGCGATATCCTCACGGTAGTAGGATTATAGCACACAAGCACGGTACGACCAAAGTGTCGGTCAGATCCCAGTTCCGGGACGCCTCTCGGATCCACCGCCCGGGAGGGTGTCTGTCGGCGCTGGCGTGCAGGACGCGAATGGTGGCTCCACCACTCGGGAGCTACTATTCCACCGTTACGCTCTTGGCAAGATTACGAGGCTGATCGACGTCACAGCCACGACGCACAGCGATACGATAGGCCAGAAGCTGCAAGGGAACCACGTTCACGACGGGCGAGAGCAACGGTGGCGCTTGGGGGGCGCGGAGGACATGGTCGGCTTTCCCCGTGATCGCCTCGTCGCCCTCGGTGGCGAGAGCAACCACAACGCCACCTCGAGCCTTTACCTGCTCCACCTGGCTGATCATCTTGTCATACACGTGATCCTGGGTAGCGATGACCACAACCGGCATCGCTTCATCGATCAAGGCGATCGGGCCGTGCTTCATCTCGCCCGCCGGGTACCCTTCAGCGTGAATGTAGGAGATTTCCTTCAGCTTCAGCGCTCCCTCCAGAGCGATCGGATAGTTGATTCCTCGTCCGAGGTATAGGAAGTGTTCACGCTCGTAGAGCCTGTGGGCCAACTGGGTGTACTCGTCTCCGTGATCCAGAACTCGCCCTACGAGATCCGGAAGAAGGCCCAGCGCATCCACGGCCCGGTGCAGCTGCTCACCTTCGAGAGTCTTCCGCTTCTCCGCAAGGTAGAGAGCTAGCAAGTAGAGATCGACGAGGCTCGCTGTGAATGCCTTCGTGGAAGCGACTCCGATCTCAGGCCCAGCCTGCATAAGAATATGCGCCTCGGAGATACGGTGGGCCTGGCTGCCCATCACATTGACGATAGACCAGAGCCGAGCGCCCTTCCCTCGCCCCTCCTCCATCGCCGCCAGGGTGTCAACTGTCTCACCGCTCTGTGTAATAGCCAGAACCGCCGTGTTTCGACTGATGATTGGATCGCGGTATCGGAACTCCGAACCGTAGTCCACCTCGACGGGAACTCGTGCCAAAGCCTCGAGCATGAACTTCCCGACCAGTCCCGCGTACGCTGCCGAGCCGCAGGCCACGATGACCACCTTCTCTAGCGATTCTGCCTCACCGCGCGCCAGCCTAAGACCCTCCAGGCGCACGCGCCCGCGGCCAAATTGCGCCCGCCCACGGATCGTGTCGGTGATGGAGCGCGCCTGCTCGTAGATCTCCTTCTGCATAAAGTGCCTGTAGGTTCCTTTGGCTGCGGACACCGGGTCCCAGGGAATCGAATGCACCGAGGCATTCACCTTTTCGCCGCTCAGAGTGAACAGCTCCGGACCGTCGCGCGTGACTATGGCCAGCTGACGATCCTCAAGGAAGATCATATCGCGGGTGTGCTCGAGGATGGCCGGTATGTCCGAGGCGAGGAACATCTCCTCCTCCCCAATGCCGACGGTGAGCCCCCCGGCGTTACCCAGACGGGCTGCCACCAACCGGTCGGGCTCGTCTTTGCTCAGGAAGACGAAAGCACTGGCTCCCTTGATCCGTGTCAGTGCCTCTCGAACCGCGGTGACCAGATCGAAACCCTCCTCTAGAAAGCCTTCGACCAGGTGCGCCACAACCTCGGTGTCGGTCTCGGAGTTGAAAGCCCGCCCTTGAGCCTTCAGGAGCTTTCGAAGGGCCCGGAAGTTTTCGATGATGCCGTTGTGCACCACGGCAATGGCGCCCGTGGCACCGACATGGGGATGAGCGTTCCGCTGACAGGGCTCTCCGTGGGTGGCCCAGCGGGTGTGGCCTATGGCGATATTTCCGCTAACCGGCTCCCTGCGTATCACATCGAGTAGGGCCTCCAGCTTGCCTGCCTGACGTCGGACGGCAATGGTGCCCTCGCGCTCAATGACGGCCAAGCCCGCCGAATCATATCCACGGTATTCCAGCCGCTTCAAGCCGTCAAGGACAACCGGTATGGCGTCGCGCGTCCCCACGTATCCAACGATGCCGCACATTGTGCTCCCTCCTGCTGAGTCGAAGGCCCCCGTGGTGGCCCACGAACACTGTAGTGCCTCTTTGCCCGGAACAGGCCACTGGATTCGGGCGGAACGACGTCGTCTTAAGAAGAGGTGACCCGCGGCTAGCGCTGGACGGCATGCGCCGAACAGTGGAACCCATCGTCCTGGGTTGCCTCTTGATCGGCCACTCATCACCCCGACAGAACGATTGGCCCAGTCCTCCGACCGGGAACCGCCGCCTCGTCACCCAGACCCAGGAGGCAAACTCCTTCAGACCAGTGAAAACCCGACCCGCTGTCGGGCGAATGGCAGCTCACCGGTGCCGATGTCGAGACCAAGGGGCACGCGCTGAATACCATCGCCGGAGACGTAGGTCTTGCTATCACCGGGCACGTGATCAAGATCCACCAGCTCAAGGGCGATCTGCATCAGTGCCTCGGCACTTACGGCAGGAGTTGACATTCGCTCATCGCTCACAAGCGGAATCCTCCACCAAGATCAGCGCTGGCTGTGCCCATGCGGGCCACAGCCAACCCCTCCATGCGAAATCGCTGGCACCAGCACCGTCCTTCCCAGCGCCTCCTGAATGTCTACGGGCCACAGCCCATCCAGTGACTGCCCCTCGGGCCCAGCGAACATGGCCGGTGGAAGTACGAGCGTGCCGGCCCGCTCTCGATCCTTCAACTGGGCGATCACATCCTGCGCCGCAATCAGTCCGGCCACAGTGACAGACTCGCCCAGGAAGCGATTGGACACAGGGACGACCTCGGTGCTCAATCCCGCAACCACCGAACGCAGAATGGGAGCAAAGAGAGTGCCGGTGACTAGGTAAGGGGAGCGTAGAGAGGAGAGAAACGACCTCAGGGCCTCTGCCTCGGACACCAGGAAGCAGCGTACCAGCCCAACACCGTTCTCCGTCAGATCCAGACCATCGTAGTGCTCTAACAGGGGAAGACTCTCACCGAGGCACAGGTACCATTCATCAGAGAGATAGGCGAAGGCGACCCCGAACACCTCCCGAAGCCGCGCTTGCCAGGCCGAGACTTGGCCCAGAACGGCTCGCATCTCAGCTTCCGTGTGCAGGCGAATTCCGAAGCGATGGTACTTCGTGAGTCCCACCGGAACGATACTTACGGAGCGAACCGCAGGGTAGAGCCCAGCGAGGTCACTGATCGAACGATCAAGATGCTTCCCATCATTGCACCCCGGGAGCACCACGATCTGAGTGTGAATCTCCACGCCCAGCTCAGCCAGTCGGCCAAGCTGGATCATCACATCCGGAGCGTCAGGATTGTGGAGCAGACTACGCCGCAGGTCCCTATCGGTGGCGTGGACGGAGACGTACAGGGGACTGAGATGCTGCTCAGCGATCCGGTCCCAGTCTGATTCGGCCAAGTTAGTCAGCGTGACATAGCTACCGAACAGGAACGAGTAACGATAGTCGTCGTCCCGCACGTACATCGATGGCCGCAGAGTGTGGGGCATCTGAGCGACGAAACAGAACTGGCAGTGGTTGTTACACCGGCGGAGGCCATCGAAAACCGGCTCTTCAAACTGGAGACCCAGCGAATCCCCGTATCGCCGGTCTGCCTCAATCAAACACTCTACTCCGCCGCGACGGATGAGCAGACCGAGGGACGGCTCCGAAGCGTAATAGCGCACATCAATGAAGTCTCGGACCGGATGTCCGTTGACGGCGAGTAGCTCATCACCTGCTCGGAGACCGACACGGGCGGCGACACTCCCAGCGAGAACTGCCGAGACCCGTCCAGGGGATTCGCAGATATTCCCATCACCCGTCAAAGACAGCTTCGCTCCTCAACCAGTCGATGGGCCTCATCCACCACCTCATCGACGGTGAGCCCCGTGGTGTCGATAGCCACAGCGTCCCACGCTGGACGGAGGGGCGAGACATCTCGGCTCTTGTCGATCCTGTCTCGACGGCGCATGGAATCCAAGACGGTTGGATAGTCGACTTCCTCCTTGCCCCGATCCCGCATCTCCTGCCAGCGACGTCTGGCCCGCTCCTCAACGGTGGCGTCGAGAAATATCTTCAGATCCGCGTTGGGCAGGACAACGGTCCCTATGTCCCGACCGACCATCACCACAGGTTCTTCATCGGCCGTGCGCCGCTGCATAGGAACCAGCGCGCGCCGCACACCGGGATAAGCCGCCACGATTGAAACGTCGGTATCCACTGCGGGGGACCGTATGTGCCAGGTTACGTCGACCCCATCCACCAGGACGGTGTACTGACGCCCATCATCCTGTGTCGAATCAGCAATCCTAATCTCGAGCTCATGAGCCAGTTCGGTCACCCTGTCCTGATCACGGACGTCGACATCATCCCGCAACGCAGCCCACGTCACGGCGCGGTACATCACACCCGTGTCCAAGAACAGATAGCCCAGCCGCCGGGCAAGCAACTCGCCGACAGTCGTCTTGCCCGAGGCTGCGGGACCGTCGATCGCTATGGTTCCGGGCCGCAGTTCCGCCTCCTCCCTTTCGACCACACCTCATCCTGCGCGTCGCCCAACAGGCCGGTCTTCGATGAGCAGTCCAGTCCGATCATCGGCCACCCGGGGCACTCAACGGGGCACATGGAAGCCCGCACCTATCCTGCATCGCGCCGCAGAACACCGGTCAGGCATCCGATCCCTCCGGCAGCTTTGGTCAGCTCATCTACTTCTAGAGTAAGGCAAGAGATGCCTGCTGACTCGTAGTAAGACTGGGAGACAGGGTTTCCGGCTGGCATCAGAATAGAACGCGGTGCGAGGGTCACGAAGTTGAGCGCCATTCCCTGCGTGGCTTCCTCCTCATCAGGAACGAAGAGGACCTGAAACCCCCGATCGCGCAGCACATCGACAGCCGCATGCGGCACACGGCCAGGCCAGGCAAGAGCCAGGTCTCGATCGGCGAAACGCAATTGCCCCATCAGGTGCATCGCCCCGTAGGGTAAGCCAACCTCGATGACCAGGACATCCATCTCTCGAAGCAAGCTCGCAACCTGTTCTGCCCCCTCGGCGTTGGTCCGCAACCCTGTGGCCAGAAGGACTGTCTTTGAGTCGAGCCAGGCCGCATCCGCCCCCTCGAAGGTCCCCCGACCACGCACGCAGCGCAGGATAGGAATCCCCAGTTCGGCGAGTCGACGAGCGACAAATCTCTCCTCCCCAGCCCGGACGACAGAAGCAGGGCGCCCCACAATGGCTCCCTCGGGCGTCATAAACAGAAGATCAGCAACAAACATCAGGTTGGGTGGCACGGGATCACAGGGTTCGACATAGTGGACACCTACACCTGCCTCCTCAAGGGCGTCTTTGAGTGCATCGTGCTGACTCTGCGCCAGATCCAGGCTCAAGGAAGCCATCATCTGCGCCTGATCTGGATCCGCTACCCGCAGCTCGTCTCCCGGTCGGTGAAGCAGCACGTCCTGGAGAACCGACCATTCATCAGTGACACCGCAGGTCCTCCAGATCCTCCCCAGTTCCTGGCGGAGTGAGGTCACCCGAGGACACCAGCCCGACCCGCCGAAGGCAGCGGCGGAGAAAAGATCCGTCGCAGTCATCACCAGCGCCCGTAGCGCACCAACTCCTGAATTGGCTTCCGTCTCTTCGCCCGCGGCTCGTCGGCGGGATAGCCCAGAGGTGTGAACGCGATAGGTTCGACATTGTCCGGTAAAGCAAGGACTCGGCGCGCTGCAGCGGGGTCGAAGGCCCCCACCCAGCAGGTACCTAACCCCTCGTTCGTCGCCGCCAAGATGAGATGGTCCATTACGATAGCGACGTCGACATCAACGTAGCTCTTCCCATCCCGGCGAGTCCAGCCTTCCTCTGGAAGACCACAAGCGCAGAGTATCAGAGGCGCTTCCACGAACCACGCTTTGTCGTACACGGACCGAAGCTCTTCTTCCCGCCCCTGGGTGTGGATCACAATGAGTTGGAACGGCTGCCGGTTGGCAGCCGTCGGAGCCAGGCGCGCCACCTCGAGCACCTTCTCCAGCGTCTCCTGTTCAACCGTATCCGGTCTGAAAGCGCGAACGCTATAGCGCTCCTCAACAAGGTCTGAGAACTCCATCGATTTCCTCCATTGAACCGTGTAGCCAGAGCTGTCCCGGCGGCGAACAGCACCTAGGTGGACCAATTACGGCGCTTCTGAACCCACTGAGCCTTACCCTCCCTCGGGCCACCGGTAGAAGGGCTCGAGCCATTGCATTGGGTTGACATTCACACCGCCGATCCACATCTCCCAGTGGAGATGTGCACCCGTCGACAGGCCGGTGTTGCCGATTCTGGCAATCAGATCCCCTTGCATCACCTCCTGACCCAGTTCCACCTCTATTTCGGAGAGGTGCCAGTAGCCTGTCAGCACGCCCCATCCGTGATCGAGCATAAGAGCGCGACCGCGGATAATCAGGTCTTCGACCATCACAACAGTTCCGCTAGCCGGCGCGTAGACCGGCGTCCCCGTCGAACCTCGCAGGTCGACCCCGCCGTGATACCCCCTGTAAGGACCGTCGTTATACGCACGACGCGTCCCGAAGTGGGACGAGATGGAGCCCTCACATGGGCGCTGAAGCGTTCCCGACCACCTTCTGGGCTCCGTGAAGGTGGGACGGAGCGCGTTGAGCAGTTCGTTCTCGGCAGCCGTGACGGCCGGGTCCAGCAAGCCGGGCGGCGCATGGATGCGCTCATAGCCAAACTGCCCCTCGTGCACTAGCAGGCGACCACTCATCTCCGTGCTTGAGCCGCTGCTCTCGGTCGCCCTGATTCGCAGTTCGTGGAGGCCGGGATCGGTGAAGACGTGGACCCCGACAAGGCCGTAGTAGAGGCCGTCTTCTTCGAGGAAGCGGATGCCGCGATCGAATAACTCTCCGGTGACCGTCACCGGTCGCGCCGCCCGCACGCTAATGACCAATGTCTCGCCCTGTGAAGCCGGCAAGGGGTCGACACTAGCCGAGAGAAAGGGAGGCTGCAAGGCCCGTTCGGCCTCCCCGGGGATCACAAATCGCTGTCCCGGATACAGCAGAGTCGGGTTCGAGATCCGATTCGCAAACGCCAGGCTCCACGGAGGGATGTCGTGGCGCAACGCAACCCGGAAGAGCGTGTCGTGAGGCTCCACCGAGCGGAGGGCTCCCTCGAGTCTCCCCTCTTCAGTCGAGGGAACCTGTATCGTTTTCCCCGCGTACAGTCCGTGGGGGGACACCATGCCGTTCAACTGGGACAAGGCTCGCCACGTGGTCGCGTGACGCACGGCGATATCCACCAGCCTGTCCGTGAACTGAACTACATATGGGAGGCTGTCGGGAGGATCGATACCATGGACATCGCCCATCGGCACCATCAGCCGCTGCCCCACATAGATCCGCGATGGATCATCCAACCGGTTGACGCGGGCGATAGCACTGACCGTCGAACCGTATCGCTGGGCAATGGAGAACAACGTGTCGCCGGGCTCCACGACGTAGAGGATCTCCGAGGCCGGTTCACCCGGCTGCGCAACTCGACTCGGCGTGGAAGAAGCCCACAGAGGGCCAGGCACTGCCAGCAAAGCCAGGGCAAGCACTAAGGCGAAAGCTAGTCGTCTACCCATCCTCCACCTCGCTGAAGCGAAGCCGATCCCCCACACGCACCTGGTCTAGAAGCGTGGGTGGTCCCTCTAACACATCCCGTGCCGGCGCCTGAGGCACGTAGAGAGGCCGAAACGGGCGTGCCAGTTGAATATCTACCACGTATCCCTCCGCATTCAACCAGACCGCAGCAATGGGAAAAAGGACAAAGAGCATATGTATCGCTGCGTCCCAGCGACTCTCCCGCTGGCCCACGAGGAGTAGCCCTTCATCATCCCCCAGATGTCGCCGAAGCATGAGCCCACGCAAGCGACACAGAAAACTGTCGCAGTGACGCACATGACTCAGCAGCCGCCCTTGGGCCGAATCGACCCGGGCTTCAATCCACCTCACCGGCCCTCCTTGATCGCCCGCGGAGGTGGCAAAGCGCCTCAAACACCGAGCGCGACACCTCCAGCTCAAAGGAGTGTGAGTCCGCCTCGGCCCAGAATTCCTCCAACCAGCGGTTGGCCGTCGTTTCGCTGTAGACGAAAGCCTGAATGAGAAGGTCGAGACGATCCGCGTCGCGAACAAGCATGGCCTCCAGGCTGTTCCGATCTCCAAACTCGCACCACCAGGTTTGCCACTCATCGCCCCAGGCAAGTCCTGTGAGCAGAGCCCGTAGGGTCTGCTCCTCCACCACAGGCTTGGTGCCTTCCGGGAAGTGACGCCACGCTGGGGCCTTAATGTCGCCGAGGATCGCTTCCGGCAGATCGTGGATCAGCGCCATGGTAAGCATCTTCACTGTGTCGAGAGGCTCGTCGACCATCTGGGCCAGCACGAGAGAAGCGAAGGTGACGCCGAACGTATGGTCCGAAACACTTTCGGCATCAACCACCCCGCGCATGACCCAACCAGTCCGTGGTACGCGCTTCAGCTGGTTAGCCGACAGTAAGAGTTGCAGAGCAGAGTCTGCCTCCAACGTCTATCCTATCCTCAGAGACCGAGAGTGTGCCGCGATCCCGGTCACCAGACACAGCAACCGGCCCAATCCAATCGTCACAGCTTATATCCAATGGTCCGGAGCAATTGCTTCCGCTCCTGCACATCCTTTTCCGTCTCAACCCCTGCTGTCTTGACACCATCGACTACACCAAGGATCGCCCTTCCCTGCTCTGTTTCGGCCACGATAACCTCAAGCCGGTTAGCGGTAGCACAGTAGATGCGACACACCTCTGGTACCCGCTTCACCGCATTCAGGACGTTGATCGGGTAGAATCCTTGCCCGAGGAAGATGATGAAGCTGTGACCAGCGCTCAACGCGAGAGCGTTCTTCTTGGCGAGGTCGATCAGCGCATCTTCCGTTCCTGTAGCACGCACGAGGGCCGGCCTCGAAGCCTCGCAAAACGCAAGGCCAAATTCGATGCCTGGAACCGCTGTCACCAGCGCCTCGTGCAGGTCCTCCACGGTCTTGATAAAATGGGACTGCCCCAAGATCAGGTTCAGGGCCTGCGGGTTGTCTACCGGTACGATTTTGAGCTCCATGGCGGCTTCTCCTCCAGATCCCAGTTCTCACAAGAATAGAACGACGATGGTCAGGCAGGCGACCCAGCTTCATCGGCCGACACAGTGCGAGACAAGTGTATCCAGTCCCTATTGATGGTCAGCAGTCAGCCACGGGTGCGGCAACCCGAACCACTCGATCACTCAGCCTTGGGCATTGAGGATGTTGTTGACGCTGGCCAGCAATTCGTGGGGCCCGAAGGGCTTGGTAATATAGTCGTCCACGCCGGCTATGTGAAGACCCAACACTCGGTCAATACTCTGGGCCTTAGCGGTTATCACGATGACAGGGATGCTGCTCAGCTCACGGTCGCTCTTCATCTGGCGGTACACATCCCAGCCGTCCACGTCGGGCATCATCAGGTCCAGCAGCACCAGATCCGGCTTGAACCGGCGCACGGCCTCAAGCCCTTCACGCCCGCCCACGGCGCCCACAAAGTCGAAGTCGGCCCGGCGGAGAATCAGCTTGACCAAATCGATCATCTCAGGTTCGTCCTCGATGCAGACGATCAACTTCTTCTTGTCGGGCATCAACAGCTCCCCGCGCTCCGCCAGCGGTAGCGCACCACAACCAAACCGAATCGAATAGAGACGATGATTCTGCGAAAGAGTTTACCATCATCACGTTGGCAAGTCAAACCGAAGGGGCGAGAGGATCACGATCTACTGGTCCAGATGTACCACCCATGAAGATGATCGCAGGCTTGCGAGTTGCATTGCCGCTGAATCTCGCTATAATCACTGTAATGGCGATGCGGATCACGGGGTAAGAGAGCAGCGTAGACATCATCGCACACTCCGTGGCTGGCACCCAGCTCGGCCCCGGAGTAGGACGCTCGGGCTCCGCAGGCGGGGAGAGGTTGTTGAGTAAGGCCTCACGATCCGCTGAGGTTCCGCGCTGATCAATGAGTTGAGTACGGATCAAGAGACGCTGAGAGCCGAGCCTGGCGCCCCAGCTTTGCTGATAGGGCGAGACCAGAAGAGCTCCGTCATCAGACTGGAGCCGGGAGCCCAATTTCACACACACCGCGGGACGATTGCCCACGATGACCTGATCGGGTTGCAGTGGGGAACACAGGTCAGCACTCACCTCGGATATCCCCTCATCTTGCTGCGTCCCTCCACAGACGATATCGTCCGGAATCTGGAGAGAAGCACGCAGATCATCTATCCGAAGGACGCCGGGTACATCCTGATGAAACTCAGCATTGCTCCCGGATGCCGGGTGGTCGAGGCGGGCACCGGCAGCGGCGGCCTCACGTTAGTGCTCGCGAACGCAGTTCAGCCTACCGGTAGGGTCATATCCTACGATATCCAATCGGACCGACAGGAGCTGGCTCGCAACAACCTCGAGGAAGTCGGACTTAGCAGCTTTGTCACGTTCAAGAACCGTGACATAGCTGACGGAATCGAGGAGTGCGGGGTCAACGCCCTGTTTCTCGATGTCCCTAACCCGTGGGACTACTTGGTTCAAGCGCACAGCGCATTGGGAGGGGGAGGGTTCTTTGGCTCGATTCTGCCTACCGCCAACCAGGTCATCAGTTTGATTGCAGCCCTTGAGACGGCGGACTTCGGCCGCATCGAAGTTGAGGAGCTCATGTTGCGGCCCTATCAGACGGTCTCGGCTCGATTGCGGCCGAGGGACCGTTTGACACCCCATACCGGCTATCTGGTTTTTGCCCGGAGACTCATACCATCAGGAGGATAGAGACGTGGGAAATCTGAGGCGAGTCGTAATCGACGTCCTGAAGCCATTGGAACCGAGCATCGTGCAGCTTGTGCAGCAACTCGCTGACTGCCCAGGGGTGGATGGCGTCAATATCTCGATCTACGAGATCGATCGGCGAGTTGAAAACGCGAAAGTGACCATCGAAGGCCAAAACGTGCCCTTCGCAGAGATCATAGATATCATCGAGCACAATGGTGGCGCCGTGCACTCTATCGATGAAGTGGCCGCTGGCAAGGTGCTCATTGAGGATGTGATCACGCCCCAAGACTAAGCGATGGCGGCCATGAATCCTTTGGACTCCGCGCGTGAGCAGCTAGCTCGGCAGATGGAAGTGGTGCGGGACTACGAGCGCATCACAGGCTTCTGGGAGATCGCGCGACGCGCCCTGGCGAACAATTCATTCGACGGCGTGCTGACTATGATAGGGATATTGACGGGTAACTACCTCGCGGGTATTCGCGACTCGGCGACGGTGGTCCGCATAGGTCTCGCCGCATCCATCTCGATAGGCATCTCTGGGCTCTGCGGCGCGTATCTAGCTGAATCGGCCGAGCGCAACCGCGAACTGGCCCAATTGGAAAGAGTGTCACTCACGGATCTAGACGGCACGAAACTCAGCCGGGCGGCGCACGTGGCGGTGGCCATCGTCTCAGTGGTGGACGGGCTTTCGCCCCTCTTATCCTCGCTGTTCGTCCTCCTCCCCTTCCTTCTGGCCCCCGTCATCGACAACATCCTCGTCAGTTATGCGCTTGCGCTGGCGATTGGCCTGGTCAGTCTGTTCGGGCTGGGCGCGTTTCTAGGGCACATCTCCGAGCGCAGTCTCCTGGGATATGGCTTGCGCACTGTGGTCGCCGGCATTGTAGCTGTTGCCATCAATTTCCTTCTACCGGGCGGGCCCGCAAACGGGCCGTGACCCCGAACCCCGGGGGCAGGACACCACACTTCGAAAGGATCCGACGAACCGAAACCCTTTCCCCCCCAACGTGTTCTATATGGTGGCAGCTTCCCTATCAAGACCAGGAGGTGGTTATGAGTGAGCAGCAGGTCGTGGTGGTGACCGACAGTACCGCCTACATCCCAGACGAGGCCCTGGATGGCCTCAGTATCCCGGTGATCCCGCTTTGGTTGATCTGGGGTGACGAGCGCTATCGCGACGGCGTCGACATCGAACCGGAGGCCTTCTATCGACTTTTGAGAGAGCGCGACACGATACCCAGCACATCTCAACCCTCGGTTGGCGAATTTGTGGAGTTCTATCGCCGTGTGGCTGAGGAACACGAGACGGATACCATTGTGGGTGCCTACATATCGAGTAAGATCAGCGGGACCGTTGCCTCAGCCGAGGCGGCCGCCGCCCAAGTCCCGGAGTTGAGCATTACCGTGATCGACTCCTTCTCCACATCCATGGGACTTGCCTTCGTTGCTCTGGCAGCGGCCAGAGAGGCAGCCGGAGGGGGTTCAGTGACGGACGTCGTCGCTGCAGCAGAGTCCGTTCAGAGCCGCCTAACGGTGCTCTTCGCCGTGGACACTCTGGAGTACCTGCACAAGGGAGGACGCATAGGCGGTGCCAAGCGCTTCCTGGGAACTGTGCTCAACGTCAAACCTCTTCTTCATCTGAACGACGGAAGCGTCGAGGCGATGGGACAGGTACGGACGAAGCGCCGGGCCATCACGGAGATGCTGAATACCGCCGAGGAACGGGTTGGGGCCGATGACATGGCCGAGGTAGGAGTAATCGATATAGACAGCCCTGAAGAGACTCATCTGGTAGCCGAGCAAGTGAAGAGACGCTTTGGCGTTTCGCAGGTGTACAAAAGCACGGTGAGCCCAGTGATCGGCGCTCATGCGGGGCCGGGTACAGTAGGTATCGGCTTCTATTCGAAACGCTGAATCGACGGCAGAGGCGTAAGGCTCTCACACGACCGCGCCCACACAAGGCGCGGTCGTGTGCTGTGAGCACTTCTCGTGCTCAGATACTCCTGAGCAGATGACAAGATCTGACAGTTGTTGTAGAATAGCTGGTGTGGCCGCTGGCACACAGGATTCTGAACATCAAAGGGAGCTACCACATGACCTTCCGAGAGAAGCTACTCCTAGCTCAGAGCCTCAATCGCTCTTGGCTCTGCGTCGGGCTCGATCCGGTGATCGATCGTCTGCCCGAGGTGGTCCGATCATCAGAAAACCCGCTACTCACATTCGCCCGCGCCATCGTAGGAAGCACTGCTGATATCGCCTGTGCCTATAAGCCCAACCTCGGTTATTGGCTCGCCGAGGGTGTGGTCGGTATCGAGGCGCTTCATCAGCTTATCGATGAGGTACCGGACCATCTGCCGGTCATACTCGACGGGAAGTTCAACGATGTGGGGCACACCGCTGAAGCCTACGCGCGGGCAGCATTCGACGCCTTCGGAGTCGACGCCGTCACCGCCAACCCGTATCTCGGGCGCGACGCAATCCGTCCTTTGCTGCAGAACCCCGATCAGGGAGTGTTTCTGCTGGCTCGTACCTCCAATCCCTCGGCGCCCGACATTCAGGATCTTGAGGTGCGTGGGCACCCGTTATATCAGGAAGTAGCGCGACTCGCGACGGAATGGGACGAGGAGCTGTCGGGCACGTGTGGGCTGGTGGTCGGGGCCACCTATCCAGAGGAGTTGAGCGTCCTCCGGGAGATTTCGCCTGGACTTCCGTTCCTGATTCCAGGTATCGGGGCCCAGGGAGGCGATCTCGCGAAGGCCGTCGCCCACGGCCCGACGGCCGACGGGATCGGACCTGTCATCAACTCTTCGCGCGGGATCATCTATGCCTCGTCAGGATCAGATTTCGAGAAGGCAGCTCGCACTGCGGCGCTAGAGTTGCGTGACCGTATCAACCGGGAGCGGGAGATAACTCGATGAGACGAAGGATAGACCATCTGGCCAACACACTTTACGATCACGGGTGCGTCAAGTTCGGTACATTCACTCTTAAATCGGGCCTGACGTCACCAATATACATCGATCTCCGGTTACTCGTGAGCCATCCAACCGTATTAAGGCAAGTAGCCGCCAGTCTGATAGAGGTGGCACACGATCTGACCTTTGATCGCATCGCCGCCATCCCGTATGCTGCGCTGCCCATCGGCGTCGCTATGGCCCTGCACATGGACCGCCCGATGATCTACCCGCGCCGTGAGACCAAGGAGCATGGAACGCGTCGCCCCATTGAGGGAGCCTTCAAGGCCGGCGAGACGGTGCTCCTCATTGATGACCTGATCACACGAGGCGGCAGCAAGCTTGAGGCCATCACATCTCTCGAGGCAGCTGACTTGATCGTGGAGGATGTCCTGGTCCTGATCGATCGGGAGCAGGGGGGGGGAAGAGATCTGGCCGAGCAGGGCTACCATCTCCATTCGCTATTGACACTTCGCGACCTTCTGAGAACCTTGCTGGACAGTGGGCGCATCACTCAGGGGCAGCATAGAAACGTCTTGGCCTATCTAGAGCAGACTCGGGTGAAGTAACAGTGCCCGGGTCGACGCAGTCACCCGACATCGACATCTCCGTCGATCTGTGTGGATTCCATCTGCCCAACCCGACGGTTCTGGCCTCGGGCATTCTGGGGCTTAGCCATGGTGTCCTGGCTCGGGTCGCCCGATCCGGTGCCGGGGCTGTCACCACCAAGTCGTGCAGCTTGAGACCTCGCTCAGGCTACGCCAATCCCACGATCCTGGATTGGGGACCGGGGCTGATAAACGCGGTGGGGCTATCCAACCCTGGAGTTGAGGTGATGGTCGAGGAGATCCAGGCGGCCAAGGAGCGGCTCTCTCCGCTCGGCATTCCCGTTATTGCCAGCATCTTCGCCGACACGATCTATGAGTTCGGCACCATTACCCGCTTCATCGCCGAAGCCGAACCTGACATCCTAGAGGCAAATGTGTCGTGTCCCAATCTCGACGATCGTTACCAGCAGATGTTCGCCGCCGACCCGTACGTCTCTGCCCAGGTCACCCGGCGGGTAAAGGAACAGACGGACATCCCACTGCTGGTCAAGCTCTCGCCCAATGTGACGAACATCGCGGAGGTCGCCGAGGCGGTGGCAGAGGCAGGCGCTGACGGCATCACGGCCATCAACAGCCTAGGGCCCGGCCTGATCCTGAACATCGAGACGCGACGCCCGGTGCTGGCTCATGGGACCGGTGGCGTGAGCGGGCCTTCGATTCGCCCGATCGCGGTGCGCTGCGTCCACGACATATGCAGCGCTGTCGACATTCCGGTGGTAGCGACGGGAGGTGTGACGACAGGCCGGGATGTCGTGGAGATGCTCCTGGTGGGCGCGACCGCCGTGAGCATCGGCTCGGCAGTCCGGTATCGAGGAATTGAGGTCTTCCGCAAGGTCTGTGCCGAGCTAAAGGACTATATGGCACGCTACGGACACCAGGATCTGGCCTCCCTCCGGGGTAAAGCCGTACTCAGCACCTGACTTGAGGCTCCGTTTCCCAAGAGTAGGCTACCGCCTATCTGATCGCGTGCGAAGCTGCCCACAGGGCGCATCCGGAGCAAGCAGGGGGCGGGGCTGGTTCTCTCCCTCTACGAGCAAGTGGTCTTTGGCCGGATGTCGAGATGCAAGCTCGTCGACAGCATCTCCCTGCCCGGTCCTGAGCAAGCTGCCCGAGAACTTGGATCGCCCATCGACACGACTGGTAACCTTGACCACACCCTAGAGCTTCACTCGGCCGTCACGCTGAAGATGCCGTCTTCATCTACCGTCAGCTCACCATACGGCCCCGGAGAACTTCGCCACCTCAAGGTGAAACCCCATCCGTGCCAGCTCCAGACTGAGACCGTTCGCTCCTCGCCGTCATCGCCCTCGAGTACGATAAGCTCCTTCGTAGCGTCGCCGTCGACGTCAGCAAGCTGAATCTCGTGGATAGGGAGAGAAACCGCCGATCCCCCCCACAACGTACGGTAGGTGCCGCCCCGATACCCGACGATGAACGGCCGGCTCCGAAGCATACTCTCCTTCGCCGGATCAGGAGGCTCCAAGCCGTCCAACCCCTCTTTCCACAGAGCGAGGACCAGTTCATTGCGACCGTCGTCGGTCACGTCCCCCAGCGCGACATCGACGACACGCCAGCCGGAAGGACTGCGCCACATCTCGACGCCATCCTCGTAGATGATCACCCGCTCCCCCTCCCTCCGCACCTGCTCAAGACGCCCATCACCGGTAAGATCGATTTCGCCACCCCAGAACAGGGCGGATCCGATCTCCACATGGCTCCCCGGGGGCACGTCGAGCTGTCGACAGGTGAGCTCGTCGCAGGCGAAGTGGAGTCGGGGCTGCGCCGGAGCCACGCGGGTCAGAAACAAGACCGCTTCCTCCGGCATCATCAGCCGAGGCCGGGGACCGGTCCACAGGGGAAGAGCCTGCACGGCCCGCAAGCCCTCGTCGCTGAAGAGGACCCGCAACGCCAACCCTCGCCCCGTCTCTCCTTGTTGCTGATCAAACACGAAGTTGCCGAGGCTGTAGGCAACGACCTGTCTCTGATGAATCTCCAGGGGTTGAACCACGTGAGGATGGTGACCGACGATGAGGTCGGCGCCGGCCTCAAGGAGGGCCTGGGCGGCATCGGGCTGGGCTGGATCGACAACCCTCTGATACTCGTAGCCCCAGTGAATGGAGACGAGAACGACGTGCGCCCGGCCTGTGGCAGCGCTGACCGCTGCGATGGCCCGGTCTCGATCCCAGACGGCGGGGATCCATCCGGTGTCCCGTCCGGTGGGCCGGGAGCCAGGCACGGCGTTGAAGGCGAGCATCGCCAACCGCACGCCTTTCACTTCTCTCAGTACAGGCTTAAGCGCCGCATCTTCATCCGGTCCCACGCCCAGAGCGGAAATGCCCACCGCTTCAAGAAGGGATGCTGACCGCTCCAGTCCTCTCGCACCCAGGTCAAGGGCATGGTTGTTCGCCAGGCCAAGCACACTGAAGCCAGCCGCATGCAGCGTACCCGCAACCGACGGTGGCGCATGTAGCACATACTCAGCAGCTGAACCCTCGGTGTCCACAAGCTCAAGAGCCGGATCCCCTCCGATAACACACTCCAGGTTTCCCAGCACCAGATCAGCTTCGCGCAGCCACCACTCAACGTCGGCGAAGGGCCTATCGGGCACGTCTCTCCCCACCATGACGTCACCGACCGCGATGACCTCCACAAGGTTCTCACCCGGTCCCAGCGGCTCGTCGTCCCGCAGATAGACCCACGGATAGGCGGACAGGTCAGCAGCCTTTTCCTGCCCCATCCGGCCCGACGCCACCAGAGAGATCAAGAGGATGGTGGAGATGCAAAGCAAGAAGATGCGAAGAAAGAAGACGAGAGGAAGGGACGGCAGTCCGGGCAGGTATAATAGCCGCTGGGAGGAACCCGTTCCCTGACCCACGTGGCCCTCTCCTCCTTTCCGCGCTCCGCTACTGCCACTCCGGCGGATGTTGGGAGTAGACAGCGCGGGTCACGAGCCAGTGACCCCGTTCGTCGCGTTCCAGCGTATAGGTGACGTCCAGGGTGTACGGCCCCCGCCGGAACATCGGCCTCTCGCGATAGCCTGGCTCATCACCTTCGAACTCATAGAGAGCATCTTCCCAGGTCTCACGCACCGTCACCACAGCCAGATCAGCCGCTTGACGATCGAAAGAGCGGAAGGCGAGGTCCCGCAGACCACGACCTTCGTAGCGACTGGCCTGTTCCAGAGCCTCAATATCCGACGTTAGCTGTAGCCGCAGATCCTCTCCGCAGGATAGCTGCCGGGGGTTAAGGTACCAGAACGCGCTTACCAAGGATTCCCGAAACCGGAAGATGCTCTGCCTGAGTTCTTCGTGCTCCCCTTCTTCGGTGAAGAAACTGGCGATCCAGACGGGCCGCGGCGGCGCCTCGTCCTTCTCCAGCATGGCGCGCCACGCCTCATCTGTGAGCCGATCCTCGGCGGGCCAGGGGAACTCATAATAGGAGAAGACGCCGCCCCTGGTCACTTGCAACGTTATCGACCCATCCTCCTCGATCAGGGGCACTACGGCGTGCAGGTGGTCGATACGCCCCACGCCGACCTCCAGCACGACAGCCTGCGCCGAGCCGTCGCCCGCGGGATCGGGATCCGTCGCCACGTCGGCAATCACCGCCGCCTGAGGGTCTTCGTCGGGCATGACCGAGCCTCCGATTCCGAGTTCGTCGTCCAGTCTGTCAGCAGCAGCCATGGTAAGGTGCTCCAGTTCACCGCCGTAGAAGCGGATGAGCTCGTGCTCTTCCTCAGTCAGAGGCTCACCGCGCAACTGCTTCTCGGCGATGACCTGGAGCGAGCGGGCCAGACGATCCAGGCGCCGGAGACTATGGTCGTCTTCCTGGGCCAGTAGACCCCGCGTGCGAAGACCTTCTCGTGTCATGGATGTGAGCGCCGCAAGTCGTGCATAGAACTCAGGTACCGGTTCCACGTAGCCTCTCGCTGGGGCCGGCGGCGGGGGAGGCGGCCCGCCGCCGAGCTCGGCATAGGCCTGCTTAGCGTATAGGATGGTGTCGTGCTTCAACTCGGCCCAGCTCCCCAAGACTGTGTTCAACTGTTTGTCCAGCCATGCTGTCGACTGCATGAAGGCAGGGTAGCCATTCCCCGGCTCATCCAGCAGCGGATGAAAGCTGTACAGCCACGCGTTGTAGAGGGTGTCAGTCCACTGCGCTATCCTTAGTCCGGACAGCCAGTCCCGCATCTTGCCCATCTGTTCTGGGTAGTTGTCGTAGTCTGTCTCGCCCAACTCCGTCAGGATTTGATAAGCTCGATCGGAGCCCATCGCCGCCGGGATATCGAGGCCACTGGGTAATCCACGTCGCTCCGGCGGTTGGGCCGAACCAACGTTGCGGTACATCAACTCGCGGAAGATGTAGGCGTCGGGCACGAAGCGCTGCCCCATGAATCGTAGTCCCTTCGTTTCTTCCTCCACGTCGTCCAGGTCGGAGATGACCAGACCCAGGACACGCGGGGCCGGTAATTCACTGGCCTCGCTGATGAACCGATCCAGCAAGGTCTCGTCCGTCAGGTCCTCTAATGTGACAGCAGGACGGTAGATCTCTTGCATCAACCTGCCGTACTGCAGCACGGTCAGATCGTCGCTGCGGCCGACGAAGAAGACGGTGGGGCTGTAGAGGTCAGACCAGGCCTCTAGAGCCGGACGACCGTTCACCTCGGTGGTGCGGAGCGCGTGGACCAGGAGCAGGGCCGAGCGCGTCTCAGCTCGCCCGACCTCGGGGTCGCGCGTCTGGAGGCGAAAAGTCATGCGACCGTACCACATCATGGCCCTGAAATATGTCTCCAAGGCATCACTCTTGGTGTAGTGACCGCGAGGTATGTATTGAGTGTAGTCTTCGCCGTGTTCCAAGGTGGGGAACACAGGTGAGGGCGCCATTCCAGCCGCCTCGAGAATGAGAGCGAGCTGCTCCTCGACCGGGTCAGCGACGTAGTCTGGGACCTCGGCATCGGCATCCAGGAGTCGGGTCGCCACACCGACAAAGGCAACCGTCTGTCGGGCCGCGCTCTTCCATTCCGTCCCGTCCAGGACCCGGTGAAGCTCGTCGGCGCGGGCGAGGACCGCGGCGTTCAGGTCGCGCAAGAGCGGGATGAAGTGCTCCACCTCCGCCGTGCGCAGTACCTTGCTGAATAACAGGTGGTAGGTGTGAAGTAGCGAATCACTGGTCACAAAGATGGGCAGGTTATCGTACCGAGCTTTCTCGTACAGGGTGAAAAACTCCCTCTCATTCCCGGGACTGACCACAAGACCATCGTCCGCCAGACGCTTCAGCTGAGCCTGCGACAGAAGGAATGGATTGTTAACGTTGCTCAAATCCAGAGCGATCCCTGCATGGTGGATGACGGCTTCTGGACTGACCGGCGGCTTGTCAAAGGAAGCAAACACAAGCGTTACCTCCTCCCATGGAGTCGGCGGTGCGGTAGGGACAGGCGGCGAGGCAGCAGCGGACTCAGTGGGTGCGACCGGCGTTCCAGGGGCTACCGAAGGCGTGCACGTCGGGGCACGCGACAGGTCCGGTGTTACCGTGGGGTCGGCAGGTGGCTTCGGCAAGCAGCTGACCGGCAGCAAAGACCCAGCGAGTAGGAAGACCAAGAGGATGGGGAGCGCACGAAATCTGTTCATGTCAACCTCCTTGCAGACCCGTGGACGACCCTGTTGTGGGTCGTAAGCGGGCACGACCTCGGTCTCGACTCTCTCTCGAGAATAACCCTGCGACAGCCGTTTTCGTCCCTCGTGGTGCGCTGACGCGTATGGGGAGCTCCCCTAGTATAGCCAAAGTGGAAGCAGAGGTCAATGATCTTGTCCGCGCTGGCGTTTGACGCCCTCTCTCCCGCGTGCTAGAATGGAAGAAATTTGGAGGATGAGCATGTCCACCTACGACGATCGCATCTATCTGGATCACTCGGCGACCACACCCGTCGACCCTCGGGTCTTGAGGGCTATGCTCCCCTACTGGAGCGACGTCTTCGGGAACACGGAGTCCTCTCACTCCTTCGGGCAAGAGGCTGCCGGCGCGCTCGAGCGAGCCCGGCAGACCATTGCCGATGTCCTTGGTTGCCGGCTTTCCGAGATCGTGTTCACGGGGTCAGGCACCGAGGCCGACAACCTGGCAATCCGGGGTACGGCCTGGGCTGCTCGCAGCGTAGGCCACGGCAACCACATCATCACTACCCCCATCGAGCACCATGCCGTGAGCCACACGACCGATCAGCTGCGGGATCGATTCGGCTTCAGCGTGACTCGCGTGCCCGTGGATCGGCATGGGCTGGTGGATCCACAGGTCATCTCAGAGGCCATCGGCCCTGAGACGATCCTCGTCAGCGTGGTTATGGGCAACAACGAGATCGGCACGGTGCAGCCGATGGTTCAGATTGGGCGGATCTGCCGGGAACGGGGAGTACTCTTCCACACTGACGCTGTGCAAGTCCCTGGAAGGCTCCCGCTGAAGGTGGACGAGATGAACGTCGACTTGATGGCCTTATCTGCTCACAAGTTCTACGGCCCGAAGGGCAGCGGCCTCCTATACATACGTCGCGACACTCGCCTGGAACCGGTGATGACCGGGGGCGAGCACGAGCGCGGCCATCGTGCAGGCACCGTGAACGTGGCCGCCGCTGTCGGTCTGGCAACGGCCTTACGCCTGGCAGAGGATGAGCGCAGGGACGAGTCCCGTCGCCTGCGCTCTATGCGCGACACCCTGATTGAAGGCATCTTGGAACGGGTGCCAGAGAGTCGGCTCACCGGCCATCCCAAGCTGCGTCTGACGCACCACGCCAGCTTCGCGTTCCTCGGCGTCGAAGGAGAGTCGATCGTTCAGGGCCTGGACCTGAAGGGAATCGCGGCCAGCTCTGGGGCCGCTTGCGCAGAAGGAGAGGCCGAACCTTCCTTAGTGCTCAAGGCCATGGGCCTGCCAGCGAAATGGGGCCTGGGGAGTCTGCGCCTGACGCTGGGACGATCGAACACGGAGGACGAGGTAGCACGTACTCTGGAGGTCCTACCCGGCATTGTTGACCGGATCAGGACACGTACGTGAGATCGTCATGTCAGGCATTTCTGGCAAGGGAAGCAGCGGAATCGACAAAGACTCCGGCCTGCCCAGGGGGAGCGAGACAGAGGGCCATGTCCCTTCGAGAGATCCAGACGGCTACCACAGGCGATAGCTGGATCTTCGAGACACTGCCAAGTCGGATGGCGTGACCACTTGTGAAGCTCAAAGCTGTATGCTATAATGGAAGGGAAAATGGAAAAGCGAAGCCCTAAGGAAACGGGAGCGGAAGCGTCCACGCCGTCACCGCCAGAGGCGAAGGTCGGCTCACCGGCTGGGAAACGGGCGCAGGGGTGGTTTGTCGCAGGTGCGGTCATCGTTGCCCTGGTCGTCATCGGCGTTATCGTCGCACTGGCTCTGCTGTCGATCCACACGTATCAAGCCGT
>SKLM01000344.1 GCA_007123205.1 Thermoflexales bacterium | reverse complement strand
CGCCCGATCCAAATCCCTCGCCTCCTGTGCACCGGACAGATGCTCCAGAGCTCGGCCCATCGTCACCAATCCTTCCGTCACCAGGTGGACGCCTTTCAGGTCCAGCACCGGCGGCACCTCCTTCCAGCCGTGGGCCGGACGTGATCCCACCTCCAGTTCCTCCTCCAAGAGCCTGGCGGCGATCTTGGCCGTCGTATCGCCGCAGATCACCCGGGTCCCGGGCTCCGCCATCAGGCGGCTCAGCGCAACCGGATCCTGGGCCGAATCGGCCGGTGGTCCCGTCCACACGGTGACGGTGCGCGCTGGGCGAACGGTGATGGTCACCGCGGAGATCGCCCTCGTCTCCGCCATGTCGAGCTCCCCAGCGGTCGTACTCAGCCGGCGCCGCTCGTATGTGCTGATCAGCGCGTCGAGCAGTTGCTCGGCACTACATCCCGTCGCCGTCCAACGCCGGGTGTACGTCGCAATGTCCCTCCACACCCACCGGTCCGCCCATCCTCGGACGCGGAAGTAGCCCTCGCCCACCATGGCCAGGTGATCGCGATCCTGCAGCCGGAACTGGCCCTGACGAACCAGGCTCCCCCGATAGGAGTCCTCCACCACCGGAGGCAGGAACAACGCATGAGCGTTGGTTCCCGGCTCCCAGCGCGTCATCAATACAGGCGGCGCGTCGCACTGGGCCAGATGCCCTCGTAGCTCCCCCGACCCGTCATCTGCCCTGACGTCAATGACGGAGAACGGCATCCGCTGCCCGTCTGAGAGATCGTCGACAACCTGGTCGACCACACCTTCGGGGAGATACCCCTGCTCCAACAGAGCCACAGAACCATCGGCGATCCGGAGGGCTCTTGAGGGATCAGAGTCCGGAAGGCTGCTCACCAGGACCGCGAAGAACCGTTCCTCGCGCTGCCGGACCCGGATCACATCCTCCTCTGAAGCCGGTCCCACTCCTTGTCGGGATGCCCATTCGATCCATAACTGCTGATTGCTCAACGCTGCTTCCCCGTGGCATGACCGTCTACCCAGACTCCTCGCGATCCGTCGCCGCGCAGCGCTCGTTCGATCTCCCGTATCGTCGGCGCCTTCATACTCAGCGTTGTCCGGCGACACATATCCTTCAACCGATGGGCATCGCTGTTACCCACCAAGCTGTACGCGGCCAGCTCTGGAAAGCGTTCCCGGAAGGCCACCGGGCTGGTATTCTGAGAGATCTCCAACCCGTCCAGCGCCAGACTCTCCGGGATGAAGCCCAGCGTGGCCAGGAGGCTGAAAACGGGCCGACAGACGTGGGCCGGGATGCACAGGCCCTCCAGGTCGGCGACTTGGGCCACGACTTCCTCCACCGAATACGACGTTGACGTGATCAGCAGGCGCTCTAGCTGGCCCGCGGGCTCCCCTTCCCCATCGAGCAGCAACTGCTCTCCAAAGACGCGTTCTCGGTTCTTCACGGAAGGAAGAGCGGCATAGACCTGCTCCTGCCACGCCATCACCTGTTCCAGTGTGTCGAAGAGCGTGATCATATGCACCTCCTCCCGGGTCTGAACCTCCATCCCGGGAAGCACAGTGATCCCGCTTTTGTGTGCCGCGTTGACGACTGCGGCCACGTTCTCGGCCGAGTTGTGGTCGGTGATCCCCATGATCTGCAATCCCAGCTCACGCCCTCGCTGGATGATGAGCTCCGGCAGCATCTCCAACTCGGCGCAGGGCGAGAGGCACGTATGGATATGCAGATCAGCGGAGAAGAAGCCCATAACACAACAGTCCCCGCACCAGGAAGGGCTGACGGTTCAACTCTCGCACCACCCTCGGCAACACCTCGTCCACCCGTGCGGTCAGCCCGGAATTCCCGCGCCGATCCCCCACGGAGTGACCCTGCCGTCACCATGGCGGCTCACTCCCTCAACACCCGTCCGCCGATGACCTGCACGCCAGACTGCTGAGGAGCAACACCTGCTGCTCGATCCCCCTTCCCCCATCGCGTCGGACTCGTCCCCAACCCGCCGTCGTACCTCACCGACGGGAAGCGAGGGCAGCCTCCCCTTCGGCGAGAAAGCCTCGCAACCAATCGACTACCGCCGGGTGTGTCAGCGGTACGTCGCCCAATTCCCGCTGCACCTCCGCTGTGTGAAACCGAAACGTCTCGTCTCCGACACAGTGCACGTACTCCAGATCACAACTGCCCGAGAGGAGGAAGGCCACCAGCGTGCCCTCGATGTCACCCAGGGGAGCACGATCGATGTGGCTGTGTTGAAACGTTGCTTCAAGCTCGGTGCCCCGTCCCGGTTTGGAGGAAAGGGTCAGTCGACCGTTACAGCGATCGGCGGCTGCCTTGAACAGCGGGATTCCCAGGCCCACGTGGCGCGTTGTCCGCGTGGTGAAGAAGGGATCAACAGCACGACTCACCTGTTCCTCATCCATTCCCCGTCCGTTGTCTCGAACGATGATCGTCAGAAGATCAGCCGCCACATCCTCCTCAATGATCAGCTCGACAAACGTTGCGCCCGCCGCCAGGGCGTTCTCCAGCACATCCAGGATATGCAAGCTCAGTTCTCGCATGTCGCCTTGCCCACCTCGCGGAATGGAGGTTAGGTGTAACGCGCCCCCTCTTCACTCGACCTCATCGACCCCCGGAATCCCGAGTTCGACCATCCGAGCAACGGTAGTATACGTCGTCAACTCGGTCGTCAAGATCGGGATTCCCTCCTCCTCCGCTTTCTCCACCGTGGCCGCATCTGGCTCCAGCCCCTCGGTGATCACAACAGCGGCTGCCTCGGTCAGACTCGCAACGCCGACCACATTTATGTGCCCCTGGAGCGTTACCCACACGCACCCCGGCCGGGCCCTGGCCATAGCGTAGCTCAGGAGGTCGGCGGCGTACCCGTGGGTCACCTCCCGATTGAGCTTTCTGCGCCCCGCACGTATCTCCAACTGAAGCTCCCGGCAAAGATCATCGACGTTCATCAGGTACCCCTCCCTCATTCCTCTTGCCCCAGAGGAACGACGCTCTGCTACCGTTCGTCCATGTAGATCACGATCCGCAGCGTTGTCCGGGTCCCGTGCGGGGACAGAAGCTCCATGCGGTCGGCACACCTGTCGATATTCTTCAACCCCATCCCGGCCCCAAATCCCATCTCCCGGATCCAGTCTGGCGCGGTCGAAAAACCTCGCTGCATCGCCAGGTCGATATCCGGAATCCCTGGCCCCATATCGATCGCCTCAATGACGATTTGATCCGGCTGAATCTCCGCTGTGATGACCCCACCAGGGTCATCGGCGTGAATCACGACATTCATCTCAGCCTCGTAGGTGGCTATCGCGGCCCGCCGGACGATCTGACGCGGGAGTCCAAAGCGTTTCAGCGCCCGCTTGATGCTCCGCGAAGCCCTTCCCCCTCGCTCGAAGTTACGCGCCTCCACATCGTAGCGGAGCGAGATACTCGTGTGATCGGAGGAGACATCGTCAAAGATATGATTGACCCGCGCACGTCGGATCTCTTCCTGGTGATACTCAACCTCCAGCTTGCGCAGCAGCCCCCGGGTAATGTCACCTTTGGTGAGAACGCCGACGATCGCACCCTGATCATCGACCACGGGAAATCGGCCGTAGCCGAAACGCCCGAAATAATCGACCGAGCGAACGACGAGGTCATTCGCCTTAAGGACCACCGGATCCCGCGTCATCTTCGCCTCGACCAGACATCCCAGCTCACCGGCAGCCAAAGCCTCGATGAGATCCTCGATGCTGATGATGCCTACCAGCTCGCCATCCTCCATAACCGGCGCGCCGGAGAAACGATGCTCCTGCAAGAACTCCTTGAACTCGCGCATCGTCATCTGCGGCGTGACACTCAGGAAATCCCTGGTCATCACCTCAGCGATCTCCAGCTCGTAGACGAGTTCCTGCAGTCGAGTGACCTGAGACACTTTGCTCATTGCACACCTAGATCGGCTGCCGCCACCCTGTCGGACCGACGGTAGGTGGCCTGGGCGTTTGACCACCGAGCAGCCTTCCAGATCGATGAGCGCAGCCGAAACCTAAAGGGCGCAATCCTGTTCCTCAGCTCTCCAAATCGACGGCCTTCAAACCCGCCTGATAGAGCCGCCCGCACGCCTCGAACATCGTGTAAGAGGTGATGATGAGAGGGATGCGTTCTTCCCTGGCCACGGCCACCGTCTCCGGCGGGGGAACCTTCCCCCGCACGAATATGATACCAACGATGTCGGCCATATCCGCCGTGATGACCACCTGAGGGTTGACGAGCCCGGTCACCAGAACCGATTCGGGGTCGGCAAAGGCCAGGACGTCGCTCATAAGGTCTGCCGCGGCAACTTTGCCAATCTCCAGATCCCAGTCGGCGTGTTCGGATACGAGCGTGCCTTCCAAGAGGGAGAGGATCTCGCTCAGCTTCATGATCTCACGCTCCTGCCTGCGGCCGTCATCAGGCGGCAGGGCCAACGCCGCTGCGACGGTGGCCGCATTCCGCTATAGAGTTACCTACCGTAGAGCTCTCTGTCCGGCAACCACGCGGCACATGTACAACGCGCAGTCGCACCCGTGTCCGTCCGTCTTCAGGTGGTATCGTGGTCGATCACGCGGAGGGTGAGCGCGCGATCTCGTACCCTGCACCGTCCCAGCTCTATCCCCCAACGGGGCCCTAACCTGCGGCCGCGGGGGCAGCTTGCTGCAAGCGGGACAACACCGGCGTCACCGGCACCATGTGGCGTTCCAGCATCAGCACGTCATCGGAAAGCCCGAAGGCCAGGCCCATAAGCTGAGGGAGGAACAGCACGGGGAGGTTCACCTGCCGCCCCAACACCTTCGAGGCCCTGTCCTGATAGCCCTCCATATTCAGTTGGCACATCGGGCAGATGGCAGCCAGGCAGTCGGCGCCGTCGCACCCATCCAGCACCTCGGCCACCATGCTGACCCCGGCCTCCTGCTTGGTCATCAGCACCGACGTACCGCAGCAACTCGCCTCCCGATTATGGCGGTGAACGGTAGCGCTCAGAGCTTCCAGAATGGGCGGCATCGAGGTCGGGGCTTGATCATCGTCGTACGGACTGAACGGTCGCACCGTCTGACACCCGTAATAGGGCGCCACCACCAGACCCGTCAAAGGCCGCTCGACTCGAGCCTCGATCTCTTCGGTCGAGAAATCGTTGGCCAGGACATCCATCAGATGCCGCACCTGCGCCTTGCCCCTATAGGTCAGGTCCTCGACCTCCAACGCACGGTTGATCCGCTCCAGAAGAGCCGGGTCAGCCTGCACCGCCTGCCCTGTGCGGCGGAAGTTGGCGTAACAGGCGCTGCACGCAGCGATAATGGTCATATCCTCGTCAATCTGCTCCGCCAGAGCCAGGTTTCGCGCTGGCAAGACGTGGCCCAGCAGATCGCTGACAACCGAGGCAGCGCTGGCCCCACAGCACGTCCATTCGGGGATCTCCGCCACCTCTGACCCCAGCGCCTCCAGAACCGCCGTCATAGAGCGCTTGTACTCCAGTGCCGACCCATCTAGCGAGCATCCAGGATAGAACAGGTACCTCATGCCTCAGCCTCCAGTTCCGCAACCCGCCTGAACAGCTTCTCCAACGAACGGCCTTCGCGATCCACGGGCAGCTCCAGGTGTACCTTTCCGCGCATCATCATCACCGTCCCCATACGGACGAACTTGAACGCCGTCAGCGGGTTGCCCTTCATGAAGTAACGCACCATAAACTCCATCTCGCGGTTCCGGCCGTAGCGCCGCATCACGTCGGCGAAAGCCCTGTAGAAAGCCCCGCTCTGCCGCGAGGACACCAGGCCCTCCTTCATGGCTGTCTGCTTCAGATACGTGATCGTCTCGGTCAGAGGAATACCGCGCGGGCAGCGCACCTGACACTGGTAACAGAGGCTGCAGAGCCACATAGTGGTGCTCTCCAGCACTTCATCCACGAGCCCCAGCTGCACCATCCGCCACATCTGGCGCGGTGAGATGTCCATAGCAGCTGAAGCAGGGCAAGAAGCCGTGCACGTGCCACACTGAATGCAACGGTGCACCAGCTTCCCATCCCCGCCCAGCCTGTCCGAAAAGGTGGGGTCTCTTCCTACCTTGGTCAGATCCATCACTTCGGGTGCAGCCACAGATACCTCCTTCTATCGTTGATCAGGTGTGGGCGAGCGACCAGCCCACGCCAAGGCGGCGACATCGGCGCAGCGGAGCACGGCCATAGTCGTCATACAGGACCATCGGGGACAAGGAGTGTCCCTCCAGGCCAGATCAGACGCGGAACGCCCGGTGGAACCAGCGGGGAAGTCGGGTGACACGCGTTGCACTCTGACATCTAAATCCACGATGCCTGAGGCAGCTCTTCGAAAGAAATCAGAAGGACCAGTTAGGCAGGAAACTGAAGGTGCCGAACCAGCCGTTATCTCGCAGCCACGAGGGATGACTCTCATCTACGAACTTTCTTGGTGTCCATCGAAAATGCGAGCGGATGATACCAGGGACGCCAGAGTGCCGGGAGCTATTCTTACACACCCAGCAGCCTTTGTCAAGTTCACGTCTTCATCCATCTATGATGCTACCGAAGGCACCTCGTTGCCTCCATGGGTGATGCTACCGGATGAGATATGACCAAGGTAAGGAGAAACGACCAGTTACGACGTTGCGGGAGCTTCCGCCAGAGTATGTGCCAGTTGAGCCTGTGTGTAATGACCCTCTGACCGTGTCGGAGCGCCCAGTGGCAGGAGGAGCACACTCTTATCCTGGATTTGGAAGTAACAACCTGCCGATACGTCCCCTCGCTTGCAGACACCGTGATCCGCTCTATAATAACCTCCGTCCCGGACATGGAGACGTCAGGAGCCAAGAGCTCAATCGAACACGTGGAAGACAGATGGTCAGCGTGCGCGAGGTGGATGTCGGAGAGGACAGGATTATGGAAAGGCTTTCCGCGCCCCAACAGGACCCTCGGTTACAGACGAAGTGGGTGACGCCAGAGCTGATCGCCTACGTGGTAGAGAAGATCGTGCGCGAGATCGCGCCGCAACGGGTCATCCTGTTCGGGTCACAGGCCAGCGGCAAGGCTGAGCGGACGAGCGATCTGGATCTCCTGATCATCCAGGACAGCGAGACCTCGAACCGCGACGTGCGACGGCAGATTGAGATTCTCCTTTGGGGACGGCGCTTCGCCCTTGATCTGATTGTTAGGACACCGGAAGAGGTGGAGCGGAACGTGGCCGACGGCAATCCTTTTTATACCCGCCACGTTCTGGAGGAGGGACACGTGCTGTATGAGGAACCAGCCTGAACGCCCCGTCGAGACGCCCATCGCTTGGTTCCGTTACGCCAGCGGGGACCTGGGCGTCGCGGAACGCGAGATGCGGTATGACCAGCCGGCGTATCACACGGTTGGTTTTCTTTGCCAGAGTGCGGCGGAAAAGTACTTGAAGGGCTATTTGATCGCCCAGGGGTGGTCGCTGGAAAAGACGCACGATGTGGTCCCGCTTCTTGGATTGTGTGCGGACTATGATGCTGAACTGGGCGCGATGGCAAACGAAGGTGCGGTGTTGAACGAGTATGTCATCGCTGGTCGTTATCCAGGGGACATCTTCCTCGAGCACATAGGACATGCCGAGGCTCAAGAGGCGCTGAACGCAGCACAACGCATCCGGAGACGTGTGACGGAGTTGATGGATTTGCGCCAGGGGTAAGGAGGACGCCGGGAGAGCGATCCTACTCCACTTGGCAGAAAGGGAAACCGGTGGTGGCACCGGCGGGCAAGAGACCTGGCATTGACTGGACTCACGCAGCGCGAGGCAGTGAGGGCTCACCGGTTGTTCGCCGGCGGTAATCGTGATGCAGGCCGCCCAGAACAGGGTGAGAGATGATCGTTCGTCGGGTGGGCTGTACTCGCCCCGCGGGCCAGCGCATTCGCTGGCCCACGCCTTCGTGAGGGCGCGCCTGGTTGACGGACGCTGGTCTGCTTCATGGATCTTGCGGAGGTAGCGCTGGTTGAGGATGACGAAGAAGTCGAGGCATGCACGCCGCACGCTGCCCGGGAATCCCTCGCAGATAGCGTCGGCCTTGGAGGCTTGACAGGGAGTGGTCAGAACGTCGATGTTGGGCCCCTCAGCGACTCGGTCGAATGCCGCGCCGAACTTGTTGTCGTTGCCTCGATGTTGCCGGCCGGGTTCTTTGTCAGCGATGTGAGACGCTGGGGCAGAATAGATGGGTGACATCGCCGACCACGGCCAGAGAGGCCGGCCGAAGAGGGCGGCCTTTTCGCGTGGGCTGCAAGGTCTGGTATGCTTCCCTCCTGTTGCGAAAGGACGGCTGACCAGACGAGTCTGCCTTACCGCATGCTCTGGGCCGGGCGCGCCATACGAGAACGCCCACTGGACAGGATTGCCGGTATACGGTCGAGTGCTACCGGGATCGCTTTGAGGAACTCGACGTCCCCCGCCCGTGGAGCCCCCCTCACTGCCAGGCTGTCGACCTGTTCATCGGACAGGGCTTCTACTGGCGCAGACGGCTCGATCGATGGGAGGATTGCCGGGCTTGAATCAGGCGCCGGGTGTGTCAATCCAGCCGCCTCACCGTCTTGATCCTGCCCAGCTTCCTAATGCCCATCCGGTCGACGTGGTGGAGACTGGGCTCAGGCGATCATTCTTGTTGGCCTTGAGGGGCACGCCGCTGCCGCCGGCCCGTCTGGCGTGCCACCACTCTCCGCCAATGCGCCGCTCTTGCAATCGGGCCGATTGCCCTGTAAAATGGGATCAGCCCCCTGTGGAAGGACTTGTACTCCGAGGAGCTAGGCAGGTAGGTTCACGGGTTCGGTGCGTTGCGGGCAGCAGATGACGGGAGCTTGAATCTACCATAGGACAGGGAGGGAATCATGAAGATCCACCACAGCGAGGAAGAACTGTTCCAAGGCGTGGCCGAGACCATCCAGGTCCAGGACGGGAGCGTCGAGATCAAAGATGAGGCGAAGCTCCGGGACCGGGCCGTCGACGCGCTGGCCTACAATGCCGCATTCGCCGACGAAGAGGTCAAGGCCGCCGCCCGCTGGTTCATCTGGGAGACAGCCCAGGAGCTCGACATCCGACCGGCGAGTATCAATGAGCTCTATCTCGCCCGCGGTCGCGGAGAGACCGACCACGGATGGACCGTGCCGGCCATGAACCTGCGCGGGATGGCGTACGATATGGCGCGCGCTGTCTTCCGCGCCGCGCTGCCGCGCGATGTGGGGGCCATGATCTTCGAACTCGCCCGCTCGGAGATGGGGTACACGGGCCAGCCGCCCTCCGAGTACGCTTCTGTGGTCCTGGCTGCCGCCATCCGCGAGGGCTACCGCGGACCCTTGTTCATCCAGGGCGACCACTTCCAGGTCAACCCCGGCAAGTACACAGAGAACATCGACTCCGAACTGAGGGCCCTGGAGGATCTGATCCGGGAGAGTATCGGGGCCGGGTTCTTCAACATCGACATCGACACCTCGACGCTGGTCGACCTCGATCAGTCCACCGTGGCAGAGCAACAGCGCACGAACTTCGAGTTGTGTGCACGCTTCACTGAGACGATCCGAGAGGCAGAACCAGAGGCTATCACCATCTCCGTCGGCGGTGAAATCGGCGAGGTGGGCGGGAAGAACAGCACGCCGGAGGAGCTGCGCGCCTTTATGGGCGGCTACAACGATAGCCTGCCAGACGGGATGGTGGGGCTCAGCAAGATCAGCATTCAGACGGGCACGTCTCACGGCGGCGTGGTGCTGCCCGACGGCTCCCTGGCCCAGGTGCAGATCGACTTCGACGTGATGAGGCGGTTGTCGGAGATCGCCCGGGACGAGTACGGTATGGGCGGCGCCGTCCAGCACGGCGCCAGCACCCTGCCGGAGGAGGCATTCCACAAGTTCCCCGAAAAAGGCTGTCTGGAGATCCACCTGGCCACTGGATTCCAGAACATCATCTACGAGCACCCGGAGTTCCCGGACGACCTCCGCGAGGAGATCTACGACTACCTGCGGAGCGAACACGCCCACCGCTGGAAGGACGATCAGACCGAGGAGCAGTTCATCTACGACAACCGAAAGCGTGCCTTCGGGCCCTTCAAGAGGGACGTGTGGGACATCGAGCCCGGCGCTCGCGAGAGCATCCGCCACACCCTGGAGGGCAAGTTTGCCTTTCTCTTCGACCAGCTCAACGCCCTCGATACAGTGGCGCTGGTCGAGGAGCACATCGTTGCACCCCGGGTTCCTAAGGCGCTCAGCGACTTCAGGATGGCCGGCGAGACGGCCGCGGACGCCGAACTGGCCGACTGACCCGGCGCCCCGAGCCGGCACAGCGAGGCCCGTTCTCAGAGGGCAGGTCGCCCTGTGCCATGCGGAGGGTCTTCCAGTGGAAAAGGGCCGACTCTCCCTGGAGGCGACCCTTCGCGTGCCACGTCCCGACGCGTGCTAACACTAACCGGGCCAGCCCTGAAACGGGGGCGGGCTCATCACCTCGGCCTTCCGGCCGCGACTACGTGATCTCCGGGCCGGCCGTCCAATCGTACCCGATCTCCGCATCATCGTGGGGGATGCGTCCCTCATCCGTGCCATCGTACTCGTGCGAGACGATGTAGAACACGTGAGCCGGCCCGCTCAGGACGCGGTACCCGTGGGCCACGCCGGGGGGAATCCTGAGGACCAGCGGCCGCTGGCCCTCGCCCATCAGGAGCTCCTCCAGTTCCCGGTAGGTCGGCGAGTCGGGCCGGGCATCATATAGAGCGGCCTTGATGATGCCGACGGCACAGTACCACCAATCGACCTGCCGTTGATGGATGTGCCAGGCCTTGGCCACACCCTGGTAGGACACCGTGTGGCTCCACTGGCCGAAACCCTCCGGGAAGATGGGGTCGCTGGCACGGATCACCTCGCGGAAGAACCCACGATCGTCGTGGTGAGTGATGAGCTCCTTGGTCTCGACTCCCTGGATCATCTCAGGATACTCCTCTCGTGTGCTCCTCCGTGTACCACCATCAACATCTGTCGTACGGGCCAGCCAGCAAAACCGATCAGTTCCCAGAGCCGCTCCGCTAGAACTCGATCTGTCGTAGCGGCGAAGGCATGAACGTCAGGACGAAGATCACCACCATAAACAGACCGACCGCGATGCGCCCGTCGCCGACGGGGGTGACGTCATTGAGGGGCGGAGGATGCTTCCGGTTGAGGATCAGGTTCATGAAACCCCACAGCAGCCAGAATCCCCCAGCCTCGTTACCCTGCAGCAGCAGGAATCCCCCCAGGCCGAACATGGCCACGATGACCACGTAACCCAGGGTCCAAGCCTTACGCCCCAACAAGGCGTAGCTGACGTGACCACCGTCCAGTTGTCCCACGGGGATCAGGTTGATCATCGTCACCAGCAGTCCGGCCCAAGCAGCGAAGGCCACCGGATGAATCCAGACGTCCATCCCGTTGCTGGGCAAGATCTCACCAAACACCAGATACTTGAGCGCGATGTAGAGCAATGAATTCCCCTCCTGAAGGGCGACATCCAGACCAGGAGGGGGCGGCTGAACGCGAGACAGAGACAGCCCGAGGATCAAGAGGGGAATGGCCACCACCAGCCCTCCCAAAGGGCCCGCCACGCCGATGTCGAACAGAGTCTTCCGGTCGCGCATAGGGGCACTCTGGGTGATGACGGCGCCCATCGTCCCCAGCAAGTTGGGCATGGGTATGAAGTAGGGCAAGCTGACCGGCGAGCCATACCGTCGGGCAACAAAGTAATGACTCAACTCGTGCGCCAGTAAGATGCCCATCAGGGTTGCTGCGAAGGGAATCCCGCGGTGCAGCTGCGACAGGACCGCCATTAGATCAAGAACCGGCTCTGCGCCATGGATCAGCTCATCATATTGGATCGCGCCCAGGGCCCCGATGAAGAGCACTGTCGCCAGGGTCGCCAGGAACAACGCCACGTTCACCCAATGCTTCGGGGGCGCGCTGTCGTGCACTCCCTGAACGGCCAGAACCTCGTGCCGGCCGTCATCGGCGTATCGCAACACCGCTGTGTATCCCTGCGACTCAAACGCCTCGGAAACGTGACCGAAGGCAGCTCCCGTGTCACCCGTTATCGATCCACGGAAAACGATCAACCGGTCCGGTGCTCTTGCGATCTCGTACTCGTCAACGCGCATCACGCGCGAGAGCGGTTGACGGAGCCGCTGGATCTTCGTCTCCTCGACGAAGCTCGTCGACGTCATACTCTTCTCCTTACTGCGGATGCCTGGCTGCCCATCCTGTCAGCTCTTGCACCGTCTAACCCCACGCCTCCTGGAACGCACCCCGTTCTCGCACGCCTTCGAGAAGTTCGGCCAACTTCCCGTGGCCCACCAACAACCCGGATGCGCTCAAAGGGTGTGAGTCCTTATGCAGCTGGCCTGCTGCTATCTGGACAAAAGAGGCTACCGATGATCTGGATCCACCTGGAAGCGGTCTGACGTCCAGCGATGTCGGTTCGTCCTCTTCGGTGATCCAGTATACATACAATCCTACTGAGGTAGCCGGGATCACGTCGCGCTCCCAGCTGTCGCCCACCATCAGGCATTCGTCAGGGCGGCGCCCGATTCGACGTAAGATCTCCCGGTAGTAGGCCGGGTGCGACTTGGTCGCGTGCATGGTCTCATAGGTGGTCACCAGAGCGTACTCGAACGCCTCCACCGGCACCCCCGCCCAGGCCAGACGGTGCTCAATCGCCACGCGGGGAAACAGAGGATTGGTAGCTATCACCACCTGCAGTCCTTCATCCAGCGCCCGCTCCACTAACAGACGAGCTTCAGGTCGCACACGCGTGAGGGTCTGAAGCTCGGGAAACTCCTCGGCGTAGAAGCGCCCAAGAACTCGCTCAACCGTCGATCGATCCACCCCCAGGTTCGGGTAGAAGGCCGATGCAAAGGCCTCCTGGTTGGTGCGCTGGCCGTCGTGGTTGGCATCCATCGCCTCCGTGCCACGCATCAACTGGGCGATGAGACGCTCGGGCGGGATCAGATGGCCGAGATACCGAGTGAGCGCTCGAAAGTAAGCTGGGACAAACGTGTCCATGGAGTTGCCCAACAACGTGTCGTCCAGATCGAACAGTACGGCCCGGAGCATTGCGCTATCTCCCCTCAGCTGCCTCAAAGAGCTGCACCGCTTCGGGATGGCAGTGACCGCAACCGACGTACGGATTGTCCACCTCCACCTCGTGCTTCGTACAGACGGCGTAGACGTCGACCCTCCGCACGAGGCCGAACCAGCGGCGCACCACGCGGGCATCTAGCACCATGTTGGGGCAGGCGTTGGCCTGCAGGATCTCGGGAACCGGACAGCGAGCACACAGCTCGGGCTTCCAGGGCTGCGAGCGCGGGTTTCTCCGGATCAAGCGGCACTCCTGCTTGGAGCGACCGCGGTAGAAATCCTCGTAATAGTAAGGACACTCTGTACCGGCAGGTGTACGCATAAGCCAAACTCTCAATCAGCAACCCAGCAACTATGGTCCAAACTCGTTCAGACGCACCGATCACCGCACGGCCGCCCCGTCCGCCGCGTCGCGCCGCTATCGCCCGTCGCGACCAGCCCCTGCTCCCTCGAGAAGAGAGGATGGGTGTGACTCGGGCCACAGACGGGCTACAGTCCCCTCACTCGCCCGTCGCCGCGATCAGAGCTTCGAGATCCCGTTCCAGCCCCTCCAGGGCATCTCCGTAGCAGGCCCAATCACCCTCTTCGAGGCACCTCTTGGCGGTCTCGTAGTGGTTCTGAGCAGACAGGGCCAGCTCGTGAACCTCTCCAGCGAGCGGCTCCTGCGGGTCGAGGCCGATCTCGGGCGGCTCACCCGGCCTCTCCGTCCCAGGGGGCTCCTGCACCACCTCCGCCAGGGCGGCGGACAACGTATCGGCCATCGCCACACGATTTCTGTGCAGGACCACTGCCTGTCCGAACTGGGGAAGACGGCTCGCCTCGGCCTCAAGGTAGATCGGTTCGACGTAGAGCAGCGTACCGTCGATGGGGATGACGATCAAGTTGCCGCGGTTGACCGAGGACCCCGACTGACTCCAGAGACTGAGCTGCTGTGAGATGCGAGGATCCTGGTCGATGCGAGATTCCACCTGCATCGGCCCGTAGACGAGGACCTCCTTGGAGAACTTGTAGACGCCCAGCTCTCCGTACGACTCACCGTCCGAGTGAGCGTAGAGCCAGGCCACCATGTTCTGCCTCCCCGCCGGTACATACGGCCGCATCAGGATGAAGCTAAGCTCGTCAGAGTCCGGCAGCCTGATCGTGACGTAGTAGGGAGCCATCTGGGCTTTCTTGGACCCTCGGATCTCCGTCGGCGTCTCCCAGAGATCCTCCTTGTTGTAGAAGACCCGCGGATCCTCGACGTGGTAGTCAGCGTAGATGTCAGCCTGGATCAGGAACAGCTGTTCGGGGTAGCGCCAATGCTCGCGCAACACCGGATCCATCTCCTCGACCGGCGTGAATAGATCTGGATAGATGGCTTGATAGGTCTGTATCAGGGGATCATCGGAGTCGACGACGTAGAACGTCGTATCGCCCGTATAGGCATCGATGACGACTTTGACACTGTTCCGGATGTAGTTCAGCCCTCCCACCGGCTGCGAGTAGGGGAAGCGGTCGGTCCACGTGTAGGCATCGTAGAGCCACACGATGCGACCGTCGACGATCACAGGATACGGATCGGCATCGAACGAGAGCATGGGAGCCAACGTCTTTACGCGGTCGGTGAGCTCGCGCCGGAACAGCACCCGACTGTCAGGCTGGACCGCATCCGAGAAGAGAATCTGAGAGTCACCGAAGCGCATAGCGAGAGCGGCGCGGCGCAATAGCCCGCCCACTTCGACGCCAGCGGACCCCTCATAACGAGAGTAGACATTCTGATCGCCCATCGGGAAGCTGAACTCGTCCTCGGTCGTGTCTACGATGACGTAGTCGATGGTCTTCTCACCGAAGTAGATCTCCGGCCTTGTAATCTCCAGCTCCGGATGATCACTCTGGGGCGGGATATTCCGCACCAGGAACTCGGGTAGCCCGTCCGCGCTCACCTCGCCCACCGGACTCATACAGAGCCCATAGCCGTGGGTGTAGATCAGATGCCGGTTGATCCAGGTGCGCGACTCCTCCCGCATCTCAGTGATGTCCAGTTCGCGCACGGCCAGAGTGACCTGGCGGAGACGTCCGTCCAGCACGTACCGGTCGATGTCGATGTCGGCGAAAGCGTAGTAGGCGCGCATCGCCTGCATCTGGTCATAGGTGGCGTGAAGCGGCCTCCAGTCCCAAAGTCGGACGTTGTCCAGGGTGTCCCTGTTTTCCTCCAATCCCTGGGCGGTCAGCTCGCCTGTGTCGAAGTAGTCAAACTCCCGCACCTCGTCCAGACCATAGGCATACCGGGTGAATCCGATGTTGTGCTCAATGAAGGGGCGCTCCAGGGCCAGCTCGTTCGGCTCCACCGTCATCCTCTGCACATTCGCCGGATAGACCTGCGCCAGGAGCGCCAGGAGCAGCCATACGACACCAACGCCCAGAAGGAGCCGCCACCGAGGGAACCAGGCGTTGATCAGCAGTACGAACGCACCGACCACCACCACACCCGTCAGCAGGGTGAGAAGGGGCATCCGCGCATGAACGTCGGTGTAGCCGGCACCGAAGACCGCACCGGACACTGACTGGACGAGCGCCCAGCGCTGCAGTTGATAGCCCAGCGCCACCCCCACCAGAAAGAGCGCACCCAGCACCGACAGGTGCCGAATCGCCCTGACATGGCGCAGGCAACCGGCCAGTGTGTAGAGGACGACGCTTCCAACCAGCGTCACTCCGATCAGACCGAGGGCCCAGCCGACGAGGAAGCGGTAGAACGGCAACCGGAAAACATAGAAGGACACATCGAAGCCGAAGATCGGGTCGCTGAACCCGAACGGTCTGCCATGGACCCACTCGAGAGCTCCCGCCCATTGGTCGGCCGCTACCCAAGCCATAATCGAAGCCACCGCGACGATCGTGGCGCTGAGGGCGATGGGAGGGAGACGTTTGACCACAAGGGCAGAACCGCCGTCCGCCCCGGCACCTCGAAGGCGGAACAGTCCGAAGAGCCATCGCGGGACGAAGAACCAGTTGATGGCCAATCCGGCTAACACGACCAGACCACTGGCGGCCCACACCACGACTTGCGCAGCCCATCCAATCCGGAATGTGCTCAGCTGTCCTAGATCGTCGAACCATAGCCAGTCCATGTAGAATCTGATGGCGCTCCCCGAGAAAATCGGGAAAAGGACGATCAGGCCAACAGTAACGACACCCAGGATGAGGGTGCGACGTCTGCTAAGCTTCATAAGGTGCTCCGAATCATCTCCCGCAGAAACTACACCCGCGTCACATAGGCGCCAGTACGGGTGTCGACGCGGATCACATCCCCCACGGACACAAACAGCGGCACGTCCACCTTCAGGCCAGTCTCCGTGGTCACGGTCTTCATCGCGCTTGTGGCCCGATCACCCGCGACGGCCACCTCGGATTCCACCACCTCGAGATCGACCTTGGTGGGCAGGTCGACGTCGATCACCCTGCCCTGATAGACCGACACCACCAGGTCTAGATTGGGGAGAAGATACTGGGCATCATCACCCAACACGGACTTCGGCGCCGCCACCTGCTCATACGTCTCGGTATCCATGAAGTGATAGAGGTCCCCGTCGGTATACAGGTATTGGACCCCCCGTCGCTCGACATAGACGTCCTCCACCTTGTCACCGGAGGTGAACGTGTGCCTGGTGGTGGCCCCGGTGTTGATGTTCCGGAGCCTGGTACGGATATAGGCCTTCCCTCGCGCTGGTTTGTGATGCTCATACTCGAGGACCCGGTACAGCTCACCGTCCATCGTGAAGGTCACTCCTCGGCGCAGCTCATTGACGTCTATCATGATATCCCCCAGGTGATGCCTTATAGCGCATCGTTCACAGACAAGATTCCCCGAACCGCATCGCTTGAACGTACGAGACTCGTGGCATCATCGCCCCTTCCCGCGGCCAAGCGGACTCATCCGCTCAACACACACCCACCGCGCCCCAGTCTCACAGCTCTGATCCCCTTCGCTCCCTCGACCCAGGGTCGGATCCCGCATGCTTCGCCGCCGGCCGCCACGAGAGGCGTCGGGACTGATTATACCGTGCCTCCAGTCTCCGTCAATCATATGCGGGCGGTCAGTTTGCACCAGACCGGCCCGACGGTATACTAAGCAAGCCGACGTCGAGAGCCAGGTTGGGGGCTGGAAGCTCACTGGTGCCGAATCAGACGACCCGGAGCCCAGTTCGGCCAGCGAAAGGAGCGTTCCGATGGGTGCGACCGATGTCCAGGAACTGCTTGCGCGTCACGACACCATGCGTCTCACCGAACACGCCCTCTATGAAGCGTACAAGGAGAGCTTGCGCGCCAGGGACGTCTTCCACGCCATCTTCAACGGCGAAATCCTCGAGCACTACCCGAGAAGAAGGCGGGTGCTGATCGTGGGCCCCAGCGCCCGCTTTGACCTCCGGATTCACGTCGTGTGCGAGTATACGGGTCGAGACGAGATTCTGGCCATCACGGTCTACGTCCCCGATCGTCCTCAGTGGACCAGCGACTACGGCCGGGCTTGAGATCCCGCGTCTTCCAGCCACCAAGGTAACTGGCGTCCCGGCGCGCCGCCGATCCCCCTGGTGTCGCCCCGCCCTCTCCAGACATCGACGAGGGCCGCCCCGCTCCTGGAAGACCCACGGAGCGGTTGGCCAATCCACACCCGATTCTGGCGGACTGGCAGGAGACTGAGGCCTCGACTATAATTGACTACGACGTCAGCAGCTGGTAGATCAGTACCTATCGGCTCGCCGCCCTGGCTCGATCACCTATCACGGCCGCGAACCGACTCAGTTGTCCTGGTTTCATCAAGGAGAGAGCTGTGCCTACATACCAACGACCCCCTGGGACTCTGGACATCCTCCCCGAAGATCAGCCCTATTGGAGCCGCGTGCGGACGCACGCGATCCACCTGGCGGAGCTGGCCGGCTTCGAACGTCTCGACACACCTATGTTCGAAGCGACCGAAGTATTCGCCCGGAGCATCGGTCAGGGCACCGATGTGGTCGAGAAGGAGATGTACACCTTTCTCGACCAGGGCGGACGTGATCTCACCCTCCGGCCGGAGTTCACCGCCGGCGTTGTGCGAGCATATATCGAAAACGGCCTGTATGTCGAGGTGAGTCCGCAGAAGCTCTTCTCCATCGGTCCGACGTTCCGCTACGATCGCCCCCAGGCCGGTCGATATCGCCAGTTCACCCAGTTCAACGCTGAGATTCTGGGGGAGCAAGACCCGGCCGCCGATCTGGAGATCATGACGCTGGTCTGGGATCTCTACGCCCGGCTCGGCCTGGCCGACCTGGAGTTCCAGCTGAACTCCACCGGATGTCCGCGCTGCCGACCGGCCTACGTTGAGGGACTGAGAGCATACTACGAGGATCACAGCGACCACATATGCGATGATTGCCAGCGGAGGCTGGAACAGAGCCCACTGCGAGTTCTCGACTGCAAGGCAGAGGCCTGTCAGCCTCTGCTCGAGCGGGCACCCCGCATCCAGAACCACCTGTGCGAAGAATGCGCCCAGCACTTTGCCGACCTCCGGGAGGGACTCGACTTGCTGGAACGGCGCTACGTTCTCAACCACCGGTTGGTGCGGGGCCTCGATTACTACACCAAGACGGTATTCGAGGTGTGGGCGGCGGGGATCGGCGCCCAGAGCGCCCTCTGCGGCGGAGGACGGTACGACGGGCTGGTCGGGCTCCTGGGCGGGCCGGAGACCCCGGGGGTCGGTGTGGCCGTGGGGCTAGAGCGGATCGTCATCCTGATGAAGGAGCTGGGGGTCGAACCCTCTGCGCCCCGGACGCCCGAGGTCTTCCTCGCCTACCTCGGTGAGGCACCCCGTAGGAGATCGCTGATGCTGATGGATGAACTCCGCCGCGGCGATGTCGGCGTCTACCTGGCCATGGGCCGCGAGCGCGGCCTCCGCAGTCAGCTGCGCGAAGCCGATAAGCGCGCGGCTCGCTACACGGTCATCCTCGGAGAGGTGGAGCTGGAACGCGGGAAGGCAACGGTCCGAGACATGAAAGCGGGCGATCAAGCCGATGTAGACCTATCTCTTCTCGTGACCTGGCTCAGAGAGCGGGTGGGATAGCCATCCGGCCCAAGGTCGGGCCGACCCGCATCCGCTCCAACTACACAACAAGAACGCTCGGGCTGTGGAGGGCTGTCACCGATCAGGATCCTGGTCTGAATCCGTCCCATTGACGGTCCCACCACTCTGTACCACCTGCGCCTATGACTGACGCCACAGACTCTCGAGGTCCAACTCGGCCGATCTTTCCTCCTGAGTCTCCAACAGCTCTCGATAGGTATCCCGCACAGCACGCTTCATCGCCTCAGCCCGCTCAGGATAGCGCACGGTGAAAGCCGCCGCCAGGACGACGATCATCGCCGCCAGACCCGTGAACGACGATACCTCCGTCTGGGTGGGTCCCGGGCAGATGATGGCGGTATCGGCCTCCAGAGCAGCAGCAGCAATCGGCGAGGCGCTGAAGCCCAGAGTCACGGCCCCCCGCTGTCGGGCAAGACTGATGACGTTCGCTGTGTCTATGTCCATCGGGCTGAGGGACAGACCGATGATCAGATGTTTCTCGCCGACCTCCTTCAGGTACTTGGCCGCTGTCAGTGGATCGGGGGCCACCGCGGTGGCCGGCAACCCCACGCCGCGCAGGGTATCGGCCCATAGGCCGGCCAGATGTAGGCACTGGCCCTGCCCAAAAAGCCAGATCCGCTCGGCGCCCAGTAACGCGGGCAGCAGCGAGTTGACCTCTTCCGTCAAACGATCTTGGGCCAGCTCCACGTTGTGTCTCTCGTTGCCCAGCAGACCGCGGAGCAGACCAAGATCGGTTGCTGCATCAAGATCCGCTGCATACGTGGCCCTCAAGTCGCCCCGAACAACCTCCTGGATCTCCTTGCTCAGTTCACGGAAACCACTGTATCCCAGGTGCTGGGCAAAGCGCACCACTGTGGCGGCATCCACCTCCAGTTGATCGGCGAGTTCGGTGGCGGTCATGAAGGCAGCATCGAGCTCGTTGTTCTGTATGAACTCGGCCAGCTTGCGGAAGCTGGGCGTCAACTCGCCGTGCTTCTCCCGGATCTTCACTCGGAACACCGTCGCACCTCCCTGTAGACTGGGAGCCCAAGGCCGTATTGGCTGGCACCATCCCTGGACTCTGCCCCTGTACGGCGGGACGCGGCCTCCGGAGCCTGGCTGGACATCCCTTATAGATTGCGCACATTCTACCACCCGTCGGATTGGATTGCAAACTGGCCGGGATAGCCCATCAGTGGCCATCCGAAAGAGCCCACAGACACGCCATCGGGAGCAGAACCGGTCGACTTGCTTTTACCAGACGGTTGTGCTAGAATCCTTCGCGCAAGGATCCGCAAGCAACACCGTCAGCCCTCGCAGGTTGGCAGTCCAGCCCCCGTGACTGGATCTCCTTGCGCACCGGGCGTAGGAGCCCTTGAAGGGATAGACGAGACCGAGATGCGAGTTCAAATAGAGCTCTTCGGACTGTCGAGACTGATAGCAGGCGAGAGAGAGATCACACTGGAGCTTCCAGCGGGCGCCACCTTTCACGACGCTGTCCGGGCCCTGGTCAAACGGTATCCCGGAATGGTCGGGGACGTGGTGCAGGGCGACGGTGAGACGATGCAGGCCCCCAATATTCTCAACTTGGATGGCAGGCGCATGATCCAGCCCCATCAGATGGATGAAGGCCTTCGTGACGGTGACCGAATCATACTGATGTCTATGTCAGCAGGAGGATAAGTGATGCATGGCTACAGCGGAAAGATTCTGCACATCGATTTGACCGACCGGAAGACGTGGGTCGAATCGAAACCCGAGGAATGGTATAGGACGTACATCGGCGGGGTCTCCATGGCCTCCCGGCTCTGTTGGGAGAACATCGAGCCGGGCTGTGACCCCCTTTCGCCGGGCAATCCCATCTGCATCGCCAATGGGCTCTTCGCTGGCACCCCGGTGCCCGTCGGAGGTAAGTACGGAATGGCGTCCAAGTCGCCCTTGACCGGCTTCATTGGAGACAGTCTCTCCAGCAGCTGGTTCACCGTCGCCCTCAAGCGGGCTCGCTGGGACGGCATCATCATCCACGGAGCCAGCGAGGACTGGGTCAACGTCCTGATCGACGACGACAAGATCGAGTTCCGGGACGGTTCTCACCTGCTCGGAATGAGCACCTCTGATACGGAGTACGCCATTCGTGAGGAGCTGGGAGACGATCAGGTGCGCTCGGCCGTCATCGGGCCTGCCGGGGAGAACCTGTCACGCATTGCCAACGTGAGCAACGACGGTCGCAAGGCCGGACGGACCGGTCACGGCGCGGTATGGGGCGCCAAGAAGCTCAAGGCCCTCTCCGTGCGCGGCACCAACGGTGTCCAGGTGGCTGATCCGGAAGCATTGCTGAAACTCTCCTACGACATCACAGAAGCAGCCCAGGGCCCTCACACACAGAAGTATCGCATCCTCGGCACCTCGTCAAACGTGCTGAACATGAACAAGCTCGGGCTGCTGCCCACCCACAACTACCAGGAGGGTGTGTTCGAGGATGCCGAGCTGATCAGCGGCGAGTATCTCCACGAGCACTACAAGGCCAAGACCATCGCCTGTGCCCAGTGTCCCATCGCCTGCGAACAGGTCGGACACATCAAGGAGGGACCGTACGGGGAGGCCATGGGCCACGTCGAATATGAGTCTCTCTTCGCCCTCTCATCGAACTGCGGCGTGAACGATATGGAGGCCGCCATCAAGGCGATCGTCAACTGCAACGAGCTGGGAATGGACACCATGAGCACCGGTGTGACCATCAGCTGGGCCATGGAGTGCTACCAGCGGGGGATCTTCACGGCCGAGGATTTCGAGTGTGAGCGGTACCCGGAGGGATTCGAGGCCAGCTTCGGCAGCGGGACGGCCATGGTGAGGCTGACCGAGATGATCGCCGACCGCGACGGCTACATGGGGGATCTGCTGGCCGAGGGCACGAAACGGGCCAGCGCCAGGCTCGATGAGGAGCGCGGTACCGAGAGCTACCAGTGGGCTATGCACATCAAGGGGCTCGAGGCGCCGGGATACGATGCACGGTCGCTCAAGACCTTTGCCGTGGGGCTGGCAGCAGGCACCCGCGGTGGGTGTCACAATCGGTCGGCAGCTTACGACCCCGATATCAAAGGCGATGTCGATCGCTTCAGCGTTGATGAGACCCGCGGAGAGCTGGCCAAGAGCACGGAGGAGTACGCAGCCGTTTACGATACCCTGCCCTTGTGCAAGTTCATCCGCCGCTGTTTCACCGGCAAGGCGGACCGAGCCGGAGCCTGGCCCGCTATCGCCCAGCTCATCAACGCCACAACGGGCTGGGAGTTCGACTACGACGACGTGGATCTGATCGGCGAGCGAGCCCACGCGATAAAGAAGGCTTTCAACATCCGCGAGGGCTGGACGCGCGAGGACGATCACCTCCCCTACCGATGGCACCACGAACCGATGTCAAAGGGAGCATCTGCGGGACACGTGGTGACCGATGAGGAATTGGAATACCTTAAGGACCTCTACTACGAAGCCAAAGGCTGGACCAAAGAGGGTCTGATTCCCAAACAGAAGCTCGTCGAGCTGGGGATGGCCGACGTCGCAGAAGAGATTGGTGTATAGTACAGGAGATAGCAATGCCCCTTCCTTCCACTTCTAAGTATGAGTACATCGCCTGTGATCCTGAGAAGTGCGTTGGCTGTCAGATATGCGAATACGTCTGCTCGCACGCTAAGACGGGTGAGTTCAACACCTTCCGCAGCCGCATTCGCGTGGTCCGCGAGCACAAGATCTTGATGACGGCGGTGGCCTGTCGCACCTGCGAGGACGCGCCCTGTGTCATCGCATGTCCTCGAGACGCCCTGACACAGGACAAAGATAATGGTGTGATCCGGGTTGACGCCGCCCGCTGCGATGGCTGTGCCTGGTGTATCGAGGCCTGTGACTTCGGTGCGATCTCGATTAACCCTCGTACCAAGCTGGCCGAGTTCTGTGACCTGTGCGAAGACGAAGAGGATGGCCCGCAAT
>SKLM01000396.1 GCA_007123205.1 Thermoflexales bacterium | reverse complement strand
TCAGGACAGGCCCAGCGGGGATAGCCATAGCCTCCAGAGCGCGTCTCGTGCCTTGGGTGGCCACGATATCGAAGCCCCAGTCGTGAAGCTGGGACACCAGCGCTGTGCCCTCACGCTTGTCGGGGTCGGCGAGACTGACCAATACCGTCCCTGAGCCGGGCAGTGGATTCCCCGCAGCGACTTGCGCCTTGGCGAACGCCTCAGGGAAACTCTCCCCGAAACTCATCACCTCCCCGGTGGACCGCATCTCGGGTCCCAGCAGGACGTCGGAGCCCGGGAAGCGGCCGAAGGGCAGCACGACCTCCTTGACTGACGAAACCTGGGGCCAGGGCGTCGGAGCTACGCCGGTTGCGTCGAGAATCTCATCCAGTGTGCAGCAAGGTGCCACCACATCCCCTGACTCTTGACCAGAGCTGTGGCGACTTCGATAGGGCCAGTATGGAGCCAGTAATGCTCGCAGCGGCCGGCCCGCCAGAATCTTGGCCGCCAGTTTAGCCACCGGGATACCGATCGCCTTGCTGACGAACGGCACCGTCCGGGACGCGCGAGGGTTGGCCTCCAGGATGAAGAGTTCGTGCCCCTTGAGGGCCAGCTGGATGTTCACCAGTCCCACGCAACCCATCTCCCTCACCAAACCTGCCACGGCCTTCTCGATCTGCCGCACTCTCGCTCCCGACACACTCACCGGTGGAAGGACACAGGCCGAATCCCCCGAGTGAACACCGGCCTCTTCGATCTGTTCCATCAGCCCGGCAAGCCAGACGTCCCGTCCATCGGTCAACACATCGACGTCCATCTCCACGGAATGGTCGAGGAAACGATCGATCAGGATCGGATGACCCGGGGAAACCCTTGCCGCTTCATCCACGTAGTGGCGCAGGTCTTCCGGAGTGTCGGCGATCACGACCGCTCTCCCGCCCAGGATATAGCTCGGACGGACGAGGACTGGGTATCCCAACCCGTCAGCCACCCGCAACGCCTCGTCGGCGTCAGATGCCATTCCATAGGCAGGGCTGTTGAGGCCCAGTCGGTCGAGAAGCCCACCGAACTGCTCGCGATCCTCGGCGAGATCGATGGTGGGAAAGCCCGACCCCAGAAGGCCCACTCCTTCACGAACCAGGGTGCGGGCAAGCTTCAGGGGCGTCTGGCCCCCGAACCCCACCACCACCCCGACAGGATTCTCGTTGGCGACGATGGGCAGCACGTCCTCCATCGTGAGCGGCTCGAAGAAGAGCCGATCGGCGGTATCGTAGTCAGTCGAGACGGTCTCCGGATTGGAGTTGACCATGATCGTCTCGTAACCTTCTTCTTGGAGGGCCCAGACGGCGTGAACGTTTGCGTAGTCGAACTCAATGCCCTGACCAATTCGATTGGGGCCAGAGCCCAGGATAATCACGCTTGACCGCCTTGACCGATTCGCCCCTGCTGAAGACTCTTGGCCCGTCTCCCTCCCTTCCGCCTCGACCGCCTCGCCTTCTTCCTCATCCATCAATCGGGCTCCGTCATCTGGCGAGCGCCGCGCCTCGTTTACCGTGCCGCCGTACGTGGAGTAGAAATACGGCGTGGTAGCCTCGAACTCAGCGGCACAGGTATCTACCATCTTGAATACAGGTTGCACACCCTTCTGCCGGCGGCGCAGTCGCGCTTCACGCTCAGAGACGTCGAAGATCTCCCCCAGCTCCCGATCGGAGAAACCCAGCACCTTCGCGCGATGCAGCATGTCGGGGCCCACTTCCTCCCACCCTGTGGCACGCAGAACCTCCTCGAAGCGGACGAACTGCTCCAGGCGGCTCAGAAACCAGCCATCGATATGGGTAATCTCATGTATCTCCTCCGCGGAGAATCCCAGTCGCAGCGCAGCAAATACGTAGGCCAGACGCTCTGGAGTTGGGGTGGCCAGATACTCCCGGACATGATCGAAGTCGAGCTTTGGTGTGGCATCCAGTTCCAGTGACCGCAGGGCCTTTCCCAACGCCTCGTTGAAAGTACGTCCCATGGCAAGCACTTCTCCGACCGATTTCATCTGCGTAGTCAGCCGGGGATCAGCACCCGGGAATTTCTCCAGCTGAAAGCGCGGAACCTTGACGACTACGTAGTCCAGAGTCGGCTCAAAGGCAGCCGTGGTACGCCCCGTGATGTCATTGGGTATCTCGTCCAGTCGATAGCCGACGGCCAGCAACGCCGCCACCTTGGCAATCGCATAACCAGTCGCCTTCGATGCCAGCGCCGACGAGCGAGAGACCCGCGGGTTCATCTCGATCACCACCATCCGGCCGGTCCTGGGATGAATGGCGAACTGGATATTGGCCCCGCCGGCCTCGACCCCGATGGCCCGTAACACACGCAGAGCCGCGTCGCGGACCAGCTGGTACTCCCGGTCGGTGAGGGTCTGGATTGGTGCAACAGTGATAGAGTCGCCAGTGTGGACACCCATGGGATCCAGATTCTCGATGGAGCAGACCACGACGGCGTTGTCGTCGCAATCGCGCATCGCCTCAATCTCGAGCTCCTTCCAGCCGATCACGGACTCCTCGAGCAATACGTTGTTAGTCGGGCTCTCGGTGAGCCCCCTGGCCACTAGGTGGGTGAGCTCCTCCGCGTTGTAGGCGATGCCACCGCCGGTGCCGCCCAGCGTGAAACTGGGCCGAGCGATGAGTGGATAGCCCAGTTCGTCGGCGACGGCCATAGCCTGAGGGATGCTTTCGATCTGTTGGCTCCTCGGCACGGCCAGGCCGATTTCGAGCATCGTATCCTTGAAGCCCTGTCGATCCTCCGCACGCCGGATCGCCGCCAATGGCGCGCCGATCAGCTCGACATCATAACGATCGAGGATACCCCGTTCGGCTAACTCGACCGCGAGATTGAGCGCGGTCTGGCCGCCCAGGGTCGGTAGAAGCGCATCAGGGCGCTCATGCGCGATAATGGCCTCCAGGAACTCCGCCGTCAGCGGTTCAATGTAGACCGCATCGGAGAATTGGGGATCGGTCATAATCGTGGCCGAGTTGGAGTTCACCACCACCGAGCGGTACCCAGCCTCTCTTAGTGCCTTAAGTGCTTGTGTGCCAGAGTAGTCAAACTCGGCGCCCTGGCCGATCACGATCGGGCCCGAGCCGATGATGAGAATGGTTCGAAGATCAGTTCTCTTAGCCATGGTGTTAGATCGATACGGCTTCACTAGGCGACCCGCTGCTGATGAGGCGCAAGAAGCTGTCGAAGAAAAGCCCCGCGTCGTGAGGGCCCGGGGAGGCTTCCGGGTGGTATTGGGCAGAGAATGCCGGGCGCTCCCCCAAGCTCAGGCCCTCCAGCGTCCCGTCATTCAGCGATAGATGGGTAACCTCCAGTTTGCCAAATCCCAGAGGGCTCTCCCCCGCCAGAGTGCCATCGGGCAAAGCGTGCAAAGCTAAGCCAGCGTGCGAAGCTAAGCCAGCGTGCGAAGCTAAGCCAGCGTGCGAAGCTAAGCCAGCGTGCGAAGCTAAGCCAAGGTCTGCCATCGTATGAGATGGCCCCGCAGAAGAGAAGCCATCTCTCAGCTCCAGCGGCTGCCACGGGATACCCAGGCTCATCGGATCGACAGCGAACCCGTGATTCTGTGTGGTGACCAGCACTTGACCCGTTATCAGGTTCTTCACCGGATGGTTGGCACCGCGGTGACCGAAGCGCATCTTGTAGGTCTGCCCACCAAGGGCAAGCCCTAGTAGCTGATGACCCAGACAGATGCCCGCCAGGGGAATGCGGCGCTCGAGCAGGTCGCGGATCAGAGCGATGGTCGGCACCAGGACAGCCGGGTCCCCCGGACCGTTAGAAACCAAGACGCCATCCGGTCGGAGCGCAAGCACCGTTTGGACCTCGGAGTGATAGGGAACGGCTGTGACCGCCACTCCCCGGCGCGTCAGCTCGCGGACGATGCCGTCCTTGCGACCTACATCGACCACGACGACATGAGTCTGCCCCTCCTCCCGTGCAGTAAGGGGAGTTGGCCCATCAGGGGTAACAGCCTGGGCCAGGTTGCGGCCTACCATCGGCGGACTCTGCAGCACCCGGGAGATGAGGCTCTCAGGATCCAGATCAACCGTGGAAATGGCAGCGCGCATCGCCCCTTCTGTGCGGATGTGGCGGGTCAGCGCCCTGGTGTCGATCCCCTCAACGGCCAGAATGCCGGCCTGCTCCAGGTAGTCGGTTAAGGATTGCGTCGCGTGCTGGTTATACGCCTCACGAATCGCTTGGTGGACGACGAACCCAGCGACCTGTATCTGATTCGACTCTACCTCACCCGGGTTGACCCCGTAGATCCCGATTTCCGGGTACGTCATCACCACGATCTGACCTCGATACGAGGGATCAGTGAGGACCTCCTGGTACCCGACCATCCCCGTATTGAACACGATCTCGCCGAACGTCTCGCCAGGAGGGCCTACGTGCCGACCCCAGAAAATCGTTCCGTCCTCCAGAGCAAGTAGTGCTTCGCTCTCCTTGTCTGTCAAGTTGCCTCCTTTCCCGTGTTCTAGCCCCAAAACAGGAGCAGTAACTCCATGCCTCTATGCTGCACCTAGGACTCCTCCATCGCCACCGCCACGCGTTCTACCACCGCCCCGATCTGCCCCTCGTCGATGACCAGCGGCGGAAGAAAGCGCATCACCGTCGATCCGGCTGAGAGCGCCAGCACGCCCACCCCGTCGATCGGTTGCGCCAGCGCCGCGAGGAAGGGGCCAGCGTGCCCTTTTAGCTGCATGCCCACCATCAGCCCCATACCCCGCACCTCCCGAACTAGCGGGGAGTCGATCCCTCGGAGCCCCTCCATCAACTGCTCACCCCGGTCTCGTGCGCGGCGCACCAGGCCCTCCGACTCGATGATGTGAATGGTCGCCAACGCAGCAGCACAGGCCAGGGCATTGCCGCCGAACGTGGAACCGTGGGTCTTCTCGGGAATCTCACCCACGCGGTGCCCCAGCAGCGTTGCCCCCATCGGGACGCCGCCAGCCATCGCCTTGGCCAGGCATAACATATCGGGCTCAAGCCCGTAGTGCTCGCTGGCAAACATCCGCCCGGTACGCCCGAACCCTGTCTGGACCTCGTCGACGATCAGGAGCGCACCTCGTTCCCGGCAGAGCGTCTCAACATGGTGCAAGTACTCGGCAGGAACCGGATTGACGCCGCCTTCGCCCTGCACGATCTCCACGATGACTGCCGCCGTGTTCTCGTCCACCGCCTCGTCCAGCGGCTGCAGCCGTCCACACGGGACGAACGTGAAGCCCGGAACCAGCGGCTCAAAGGGCGTACGATACCCCTTCTCCCAGGTTGCCGATAGCGCCCCCATGGTGCGGCCGTGAAAACCCCGCATGGTCGAAACGACGTTCAGCCGGCCGGTGCGGAGCCGAGCGAACTTCAGGGCCGCTTCCACCGCCTCAGCGCCGGAGTTACAGAGGTAGGCGCGCTCCAATCCTGCCGGCCCAATACGCACCAACTCACCCAACAGGCGGGCCCGCTGGGGATTGTAGAAACCGTTGGGCGCCGTCATTAGGCTCTTCGCCTGGCGGGCCATCGCCTCGACGAGCAAGGGGTGCGCGTGGCCGGTGTTGGCCACACCGTGGCCGCTGGTACAATCGATGTACTCAGTGCCGTCGACATCCCAGACCCTGGCCCCCTCACCTCGTGTCAGAACGATCGGCTGCTTTGTATAGACACCACTGGTGTAACGATCCTCCAGAGCCATCAACTCTTCGCGTGAGACTCGTTCCACGTGATCCACTCCTCCTCCTCCGCGCCTGATACCGCTAGTGCTGGTCGACGATCAGGTCTATCAACGCTCTCGCCGCCTCAACCGGTCCTCTGGTCTCCCAGCCTGGCAGCCCCAGGCGCGTCCTGATCACACCCACGAAGATATCGTCCGCGAACAAGCGATCGAACGTGAGCCGGGCGATCTGGTCGTGCATCGTCCTGTACTGGGGCGGGCCAAACACGTTGCCGAAGTACGACTCCACGATACCCTGCGACGTCGTCGTCCCCTTGCTCATGACCCTCCCCTCCTCGAACACCCGCAAGGCCGCCTTGCTGTCCCTGAACCGTTCTATGATCGGATGATCTTCGTCTACCTGCTCGTAGTTGTTGGCATAGAGGACCATGTCGATGGTGCTACCCCGCACCACGTCGGAATAGGATGTCACAGGCAAGAGCAATCGTGCGTTGGTCTTGGTTGGGCTCATGAAGATGGCCCGTCCCATCTGGCCGAACTCGTAACCCGGCTGGAGATCATCAAGCCGGATGAAGGCGCCAAGCTCGGTCCCGTATCCCCGGACGTGCCCATCACCCGTGTCGAGCGAGCCCATGTCGTCGGCGATGATGACCATATCCTGAATCCGATCTTCACTCAGCACCCGAAAGGCCTCCAGCGTCTCCGACTTCCCGGCCCCCGTGTCACCGATCAGCAGGATCGAGTGGTATTCGTCGCGCAGCCTGATCCTGGACAGGGCTCCATGAAACGGGAATCGGCCCCGCTTCATCATCTGGATATTGTGCAAGGTCAGCATCATCTTCTTCAGATAGCCGAAGTAGCCGAAACGGTCGGCATTGGGGATCGCGCTCACCAGCACGCCCCGATCCGGGTCATCGTAGAAGACCGTGGGCAGCGCCCCTAACCGATTAAGCCCATCGCCCGGCACACCGAAAAGGTAGATCGCATCCGGTCCACCTTCCAGATCCTCGTCACTCGCCAGCTCGAACAGATTGCACAGGGAGAGCCCCAGCTCAAGGAACCGCTCGTGAATGTAGACCAGAATCAGGAGCTCCCCTACCATGGCCGGATAACAGATCCACTCTTCGACTGCGAGCTCGACGAGGTCCAGAGGATTCTCTTGGACACGCTGGAACTGGCCGGTGCGGCGATTCAGCGGTGGATCAAGCACCAGGGGTGGATACAGCATCACCTGCCGGGCAACCGGTATCTGCTCCAGCTTGGCATACGGCCCACCCAGCCGCTTGACCCAGGCCGCGGCCTGTGATTTCTGCGAGACGATCACCCCGAAATCGGCGCCGGCCCGAACCTGTCGATATACCCGCGGATGCTTCCTCGTAATGCTCTCTTGGATGTCCCGGTACGTGCCTCTCACCAGATGCATCAGACGCTCCACGGTGTCGTTGAACGTCCTGTAGGGCCGATCGTCCAGGGGATCGGCATCCGGGCCACATACGATCACGAAGCGATCGTAGTTGCTCCAGGCATCGTACAGATAAGTGACAAATCCGCTCAGTAGGTCCGGATCCTCGAAGAAGACGTCTGAACCCGGCAGGAGATTGGGGATGACGTTCCCGTCCAGTATCGTCAGGTACTGGAGCGTCTGGATCAGCAGGGTGACACTCGCATCGTCGATCACACGTGAGCCAAAGATGCCAATGAGACGAGAGTTCCTTCTCGACAGCCGGTGCAGGATGCACTCCAGGAATCGCCGGAACGGGGCGCTGGAGAGGAGTTCGCCGGCCGTGTCGCAAGTGCGCCCCCGCGACCTGATAATGGCCTTGTTCTCCAAGAATTTGAAGCCGTCTCGTACCGGATCCATTCAGGGTCCGTTCCTTTCTTCTCACTCCACAGTATGCCACGGCTACGGTTGCTGCAAATAGCCGACCAGGGCCTTCGCCATCTCCTTGGTGGTGGCGTTTCCGCCCACATCCGGGGTCAGCGTCTTTCCGTCCGCGTAGAGCCTGCGCACGCTGTCTTCGATCCCTTGAGCGGCCTCGCTCTCACCCAGGTACTCAAGCATCATCGCGCCGGCGAGAATCAGCGCCGTCGGGTTGGCGATCCCCTGCCC
>SKLM01000094.1 GCA_007123205.1 Thermoflexales bacterium | reverse complement strand
GAGATCTCTTTGGCTTCCTCCAAGGTCCTCCCCTTGGCCAGATCGGTGATGATGGAGCCCGTCGCAATGTTCGAGGCACAGCCGTACGACTCGAACTTGACATCGTCGATCCGCTGCGACTTCTCGTCCACTTTCAGATAGACGGCCACCATATCTCCGCAAGCAGGGCTACCCTCGACTGCCTCCGCATCTGCGTCCTCAATCTGTCCCACGTTGTGGGGATTACGGAAGTGCTCCATCACTATGTCACTGTACGGGAGCGGCATCCTCAACACCTCCTTCACGATCAACAACGGCTATCATCCGTTTCGAGACGGATCCTGCAAGCGGACGATAGCCTGTCGACCCAGCTAATGGGCCTGACGCCGACCCAGCTCCCTATCCAGCATCAGCAGGCCCTGATCGTTGTCTCCGACGCGCTCCAGCACATCGAGGATCTGCGAGACCCCGTCCTCCTCCTCGACCTGCTCATCAATGAACCAATGGAGCATCACCTGCGCTGCATAGTCCTTCTCTTCCAGCGCCACTTCGTAGAGATTGTGGATCAGCCCCGTGACTTTTTGTTCGTGCTCGTACGTGGTCTCGAAGACCGCTCGCGGCGACTCGAACTCAAGGGGTGGCTGCTCAATGGCGTGCAACGTCACCCGGCCCCCGCGCTCATTGACGAAGTCGAACAGTTTCATCGCATGAGTGACCTCCTCCTGGCTCTGGATGCGCATCCAGCTTGCAAAGCCGGGGAGACTCGCTGATTCGAAGTATGCTGCCATGGAGAGATAGAGATAAGCGGAATAGAGCTCATCCCGAATCTGCACATTTATCGCGTCCTGCATCGCACTGCTAATCACTGTACCTTCCTCCTGTCTGTGTAAAGGCTCTTGGCCTGTAAAGGCTCTTGGCCTACGATCTGTCCTTCCCCAGCGGGCTGATCCGTCTTAGTTCCTTCACGATGTCGGCGATCGCCTCCGCCACAGCGTCCACATCACCCTCCTCATTGTAGCGCCCAAAGGTAAAGCGGACAGACCCGTGGGCTCGCTCGTGGTTGCCCCCGATTCCCAGGATGACATGGCTTGCCTCCAACGAACGGCTGAAGCAGGCAGAGCCGGTACTGACGGCGAAACCACGCATATCGAGGTGGAGCAGCAGCGACTCGCCCTCCACGAAGCGAAACGAGATGTTGGCGTTGTGCGGGAGGCGATGCACGGGATGCCCGTTGAGGCGCGTATGGGGAATCTGGAGGAGCGCATCGATCAGTCGGTCACGCAAGGCCTGAAGGCGAACGCGCTCCTCTGAGGTGGCGAGATCTACAGCCTTGGCAAAGCCAACCGCCCCAGGGATGTTCTCCACACCCGGACGGAGGTTGAACTCTTGGAAGCCGCCATCCATCCACTTCCGAATCGGCGTTCCATCCCGGATGAACAGCCCGCCGATACCCTTCGGCCCGTGGATCGTGTGGGCAGCAACGGTGATGAGATCGACCGGCAAGTCCCTGACGTCCAGCGGAAGACGGGCGAAGCTGTGGGTAGCGTCGGTATGGAAGAGAGCTCCGTTCTCCCGGCAGATCTCACCGACCGCCGTAAGATCCTGAGTGGTGCCAATCTCCTGATTGGCCATCTGGATGGAGACCAGTGCGGTTTGCGGTGAGACGATGTCTCGAAGGTGTTCGAGATCGACGCGACCCGTCTCGTCAACCTGGACCAGTGTTACGTCAAAGCCCTGTTTGCCTAGCGTCCGCGCCCCATGGAGCACAGGAAAGTCCTCAAGCGGACTGATTACGAGATGGCGCCTCGCCTCGCTGACCGCGCTGGCCACACCCTTGAGCGCCAGATTGCTAGACTCCGTGCTGCCAGATGTGAAGATGAACTCGTCTGGTTCGGCACCGATTCGGGAGGCAATCTGAGCCCGCGCATCCTCTAACGCGTCTCTGGCATCGATCCCCAGCGAGTAGCCGAACTGAGAGGTGGCGACCGCATACAGTTCGAAGAAATAGGGCGTCATTGCCTCCAGGACCCGTTCATCCAGGCGGGTCGCAGCGGCGTTGTCCAGGTAGATGGTATCCTCAAGCAATGCAGGCTCCTTTGGTCCCTTTTTATCTCGGTCACCGGACCGCGAACAGCCAAGCCGCCCCGCCGACCTCGCTCATTATACCCTAAGTTCGTGATAAGGTCAATGGCGGTCTGGTTAACTCGTGCGGTCTCATCGCGGTTTCTTGCGCCAGTGGATCGACTGCCGCGGACCTTCGGCCTATACTGCGCCGTACACCGGTATACGATCTCCGTTGATTGAAGCGGCGTCCTCACTACACAAGAACCGCATGGTGGCCGCAATGTGCTGGGGCGGCACCCATTTGCCGGTGTCGGCGCTGGACATCATGCGCCGATTCGCCGGCGTGTCGATGATGGTGGGAAGAACCACATTGGCCGTAACGCCCGATCCCTTGACCTCCTCGGCGATCACCTCCGTAAGCGTAATCACACCCATCTTGGCTACGGCGTAGCCAACCTGTTTCTTACGGGGTTGAACGCCCGTCTTGGAGCTCGTGTGGATGATGCGCCCCCAGCCCGATTCCAGCATATGCGGTAACACGGCCCGCGAAATCAGGAAAGCGGTACGGAGGTTGAGGTTGAGCATCTTATCCCACTGCTCCACCGGGGTTTCAGCGACAGTCTTGCCCCCGCCCCACCCTCCGACAGTGTTGAGCAATACGTGCAGACCGCCAAAGCACTCCACCACAGTGGAGACCAATCGTTCCACGCTCTCCGGATCCGTTGCGTCGACCGTTGACAAGAGCATGCGGTCGTCCGGCAGGTCTAGCTCCTCCGCCAGCCCCTCCAGTTGCTCCTGAGAGGTGCCAGTCAAAGCGAGGTGCGCCTCCGTCTGGGCGAACTCGTGGGCTACGACTGAACCCAGGGCTCCAGTGGCACCGCCGATCAGAACCACTTTGTCCTGTAACAGATCCGACATAGAGTCCTCCTTTGCGTCGACCATCATAGACGGGAGCAAGCACCAGCGGCGGATCTCCTTACTCCTGTCCTTTCCAACGCGCTACACAGCCTCTCTAATGCGCCGCGCAAACGCAGCGCCAAAGGCCTCGCCACGCCGCAAATCGTCGTCCGTCGGCCCTCCCCTGAACTCGAAGGGCTCGGTCATCTCCCACTTCAGCTCGTCCACGAAGCTCTCGAACTCCCGCTGCGCACCGCCGCTCCAGCCGTAGCTACCAAAGTGGGTGGCGATCCTATTTCTGATGCGCTTGGTGCCGGCCATGCTCAAGACCTGAGCGACGGGCGGGAAGAGAGCGCCCTCGTAGGTAGGGGCACCGACGATCACACCGCGCCTGGTCCACAGGGAGGGCAGGATATAGCTGACGTGCGTGTGCCGGGCATCGAATATGTCCAGGGGCACACCCTCGTCGGAGACACCCTGAGCTACGGCGTTCATCATCTCCTCGGTATTGCCGTACATGGTGCCGTAGAGCAGCGTAACGCCGATCTCACCGGGCCCACCGGCGTACCCGGCCCACTCCTGGTAGAGCTCGACGATCCGTCCCGGATTCTCCCGCCAGACCAGGCCATGGGAAGGGGCGATGATGGAAACTGGCAGGTCCTTGAGCTTGTCAATGGCCTTCAGAACGGGACGGCTGAAGACCGCCACGATGTTGACGTAGTAGCGCAAGGCCTCTTTCTCGTAGAAACCGAAGTCCGTACACTGATCGTCGAAGATGCCACCCCTAAGCGCTCCGTATCCGCCGAAGGCGTCGCAGGAGAAGAGAATCCCTTCGCCTTCCAGATAGGTCATCATAGTCTCCGGCCAGTGTACGAAGGGCGTGGAGAAGAATCGGACCGTGCGATCGCCGAGGGCGAGGGTGTCGCCGTCCTCGACAACCTGGATGTGATCGGTAATGCCGTAGAAGCCTTCCAGCATCTCCTTCGTCTTCTGCGTGCCGACGATGGTCACACCGGGGACCACCCGCCGGAGCGTGCGCAGAACGCCAGAGTGGTCCGGTTCCATGTGGTTCACAATCACATAGTTGAGCTCCGAGAGATCGACGATCTGATGGATCTGATCGAGGAAATCATCGGTCTTCAGGGACTTGCTCAAATCGACGATGGCTTTCTTCTCGTCGTTGATCAAGTAGGCATTGTACGAGACACCTTCTTGCGTGATCGGCCACAGGCCTTCAAACAGATCTGTGGTTCGGTCATTCACCCCAATCCAGTGGACACCGGGCCTTATCTCAATGGGCGGCATGGCTCCTCCTCATTGGACCAGATTCGCCAGGCGTCGGAGGTGCTGCTTCTCTTCCCCTATGATGTCTGAGATCGCGTCCCGATCAGCATCGCTGACCATCTCCCGCAGATCATAGTAGAACAGCAAGGTGTCCTTTTCGAGCCCCATTGCAGCACGCAAAGCGGTGTCCCGATCTGCGGCTTGTTCGGCCAATCGGAGAGCCTTATCAGGCCCAGCAAATACTGCCCGATCAAGCGCGGCCTCGACGAAGGACACGAAGTCTCCAATTTCCCCTTCTCGTGTTGGCTTCGGTGCAGGCTCAACTCCCTGAGCCATACGTTCGAACACCTCATAGTGCGCCCGCTCACGGGCGGCAAGATCCCGGAAGAGCGCGGCGACCTCCGTATCATCGCTCTTGTCAGCGGCAGCCTCATAGAAGGCCTCGCCGTTCTCCTCAATCTTCATTGCCATGTCTAACGCCTGTGCTGCTTTGAAGACAGCCATTGTCATCTCCTTCGATCCTCACCACAATCGTATTCGCACACCCCCGGGGATCGTCCTGCTCAAGCCAAACTGGTCCTAAAGCAGGCGCGGATCTTACCGAGAGGGTCGTTCTCCTCGGCGTGAAGGGGGGCCCTGGGCGGACGCGCCCGACCATTGCCGGACGCCCACCGCGTCGGGCCCCCTCCACCCACTCGCCGGTGAACCAACGTGTTCCAGCGCCTAGGCCGTCAGCACACAGATGGCGCCAGGCTGGCGGATGCGCGGAACGAGACTCTCCGAGACGGTAAACGCGAACCGATCCCCTTCGGGGCCGATGAAACCTACCGTCATGTCCTGACCCATCACGATGGAGGCATACTGCCGACCAGTAGATAGCAGGACGCCACCATCTTCAAGAACCGGCGCTTTGTAGACTCCGTCAGTGACCAGCATCCTCAAGTGCTCAATCTCGGTCTGGTTGCCGCGCTCGTATCGCCGGAAGAGCTTGTTGAAGCGCTGGGGGGCCAGCGCCAACGAGTAGGGGCCGTGGAAACCCTCGTCGTCCAGGATTGTCACGGCCTCGATCAGATCGTCAACGGCGCCGCCGAGCTCATCCCAGGCGGACAGGGCCAGGCTGTTGGCCCCGTCCGCTGTCAAGAGGCCCGACACGCCCAGCTCCTCGCTGCCATGGAAGAGCAGGTCTTCCTCTCGCTCGGCGACTGCAATCGCCGCCTCGGCAACGGCCGTGCGGTCGAGCGTCAGCCCCACCCGCTCGTAGTTCGCCAGATCACGCGCTCCGAGGTCAAACTCCTCATAGATGAGGACCAGGGGCAGGGTCGCGGACGCGATCAGACCGAATTCCGTGGTCTCGTCCATGAGCGGCACCGACTTCAGTCCCAGGCCGTACGGGCCCTCCAGCTCCAGCAGCCGGCGGCCTGTGAGCTGCCCCTTTGCCGCCTCCACCATCGCACCGTCCAGCACCTCCCAGACATCGGATCCGAAAGGTGCGTCATCACGAGCAAGGTACTTATTTGCCATGTAGATCCTCCTTAGTGCCTACGGTCTGTCACTCGGGTCAATCGCAGACCAACTAGTCGCGCAGCGAACCGATGGTCGTCTCGGCGTCCTCCGACCCGGGCTCGCTGCTCTCTGCGGCCGATCCGGTCGCCCCGAGCTCCGCAGCCATCTCATCGACCTCCTCGCGACCTTCGGCCAGCCACTGAGCCTCATCGCCGGTGAGGATCTCCAGCAGCCGGTTGAATTCGCCGACGTGCTCCCGCTCTTCGTTGGCGATGTCGATCAAAACTTCCTTCGCCAGCGGATCGTCCGTCACATCGGCCTGGGCCATGTAGAGGTGTATGGCCTCATGCTCTGCCGCCACGTCCAGCCGAATGGCCCGGATCAGCTCTTGCTTGGTCAGTTTCCGGTCCGGTACTTGACCACTGAATGGGTTCACGAATTCCGGCATCTAGATTACCTCCTTGCTAACTAGGTTCGCCACGTCCAAGGTGTCCGCATAGCCTCGCCACCGCCCACGGCGTGCCCGGGCACAACAGAGACCCGATCACACGGAGGGCAAGCGAAGATCAGGGATAGACCTGGTTGCCCTCGTCGTCCTCCAGAATCACCGCCTGCACCGGGCAACCTTCAGCCGCCTGGCGCAGAACCTCCTCATCTCCAGCGTCCTCATCGACGACCCGGGAAAGCCCCTCATCGTCAAGCTCGAAGACTTCGGGGGCCGTCGCCACGCACATGGCAGCCCCGATGCATAAGTCGCGGTCTACCGTCGCTCTCATTGCACTCTCCTATTCTGGTGCCCCGACCCCGGACAACGTCAGATCATTGAGTCCGAGTTCCGGGCTGCGCACCCCGTGGCCGGGCATAGACCCGACCAGGTGCTGATTAACTGCGCCTCGGCCGTTGGGCCAGGCCACCGAGTCACACCCGTCAATTGCATCCTGGGACCAATCGGTGGGACCTGCGCCTACCGGCGGTCGATCATCAACTGTATGTCCTGCCCCAAGGCCTCTAGATCCTCTTCGTGTTCGATCTCGTCGATCAGGATCTGCAGCGCCGTGTCATACGTCACCGGATCCAGGTCCTTCGTGAAGTCCATCATATCCCGATAGGCCCTGATGGCACACTGCTCGCCCGCGATATTCTGCTCGAGGAGGACCGCGACGTACGGGTCCTCGGGGGCGGCGTAACCACATCCGGTGGCCTCGAACCAATCGTGCGGCGACAGGAGAGGCCTTCCTCCGAGTTGGAGAATCCGCTCCACAAGCATCAGGGCGTGATCCAACTCCTCAACGGCGTGCTCCTCCAGCTCCGCGGCCACCTGACCTCTCATCGGTCCGACAGCGACCTTAGCACCCATCCAATATTGGTAGTAGGCCAACCACTCGTCAGCGAGCGCCTCGTTGAGCAGCTCGATTATCTTGTCGGCATCTTCGCCTACGATTGACCGTCCAAGTGTTCCCATAGAAACCTCCTTGGTCCTCGGTTGACAACTGCAACCTACGCCAGCAGGTGGCCCTCCGCCAGAGTGGCGATGATCGTGCGGCAGAAGACCGGCAGGTCAACGGGCGTGCGCGAGCTGATGAGGTTACCGTCCTGGACCACCTCCTCATCGATCCACTCCGCTCCGGCGTTGACCAGATCATCCTTGATGGCGGAGAAGGAAGTGACTTGCTTCCCCTCGACAATGCCAGCGGAGATCGGCACCCAGCCCGCGTGGCAGATGAACGCCACCACCGCGCCGTTCTCGTAGATACGGCGTACGAAGTCCAGCAGCGGCTGATGACGGCGCATCCGATCTGGCGCGTACCCACCCGGAATGATGACGGCGTCGAAGTCATCAGCCGAGACCTCATCGACAGCAACATCGACCCGTGCCGGATAGTCGTGTTTGCTGTGATATACCTCCACGCCAGGCATGCCGACCACATCGACCTCAGCGCCGGCCTCTTTCATCCGCAGTAACGGATACCACAGCTCCAGCTCCTCAAACTGATCCTCTGCGAGAATCGCGATACGCTTCCCTACCAACTCCATAGCCCTTCCTTTACTCACTCGGCTGACTCCGTCTTCTTCTCGCTCATGACTGAGTCGGTGCGCCCCGCGCAGTCAGCACTCCGCGTGGCCTCAAAGGCACAGGCCTGGGAGCAGTAGATCCGGTT
>SKLM01000154.1 GCA_007123205.1 Thermoflexales bacterium | reverse complement strand
TGCACCGGCTATCACAAGATTATCCGGGCCGTAGAGGCGGCCGCGGGCGGGGATTCCCGCTGACAGCTGCCCTTGACGTCGCAGTCGGTTCCGAAGGGGACCAGCATGCCTCAGTCCTGGTGCTGATACGGAGGTTGATGGGTCTACCCATCGATGATAGCTGACTATGGAAAGAACTGTCCCTACCACCGGCAGCGAAGAGATCGCCCTCTATATGCGCACTTACTACTCGCTGCTGCGCACCACGGACGAGGTGCAGGTCCGATCCTTCGTCGAATCGCACCTGAGCATGAACTCGTCGCTCCACGTCAAGGCTCGCGGGGAGGAACCGGATGCGGCGGTGCTCATCTACTGCTCGCTGCGGCTTCCGCACTGCATCCGGCAGACCAGGTTGGTGGTGATGGCCCAGTCCCCTCGGGTCTTCGCGCGTCGCGGATATGAAGACGTGGAGAATTGGCGGTCGGTGAGTGCTCCCGGTCGTCGCCGGCGCAGCTTTTTCGACGGCCGCGAGACGATGGCCGTCTTCATCGCCAGCGTCTCGGATATCGACGATATCATACCTATGCTCACCGCCCTGCAGATCGAGTGGAATAAGCTACATCGGCGGCTCCGCGACCATCCTCTGTTGGAAGCACTGGAGGGCTGCCGGAGCAGTCCTGAGCCCCGATGGTCAGAACTGCGGGAGGAGATCTCGGATGTGCTGGGCCTGGCTTCAGACGACGTCGCCCGTCTGGAGTCGATCTGGGGTGAAGAGTTTCCTGCCTTCTTGCGGGATGTGGGCCGGGACCGAAAGCGGTTTGCCGTGCGTCTCCTGGCCGGCTCGCGGGTCGATTACCGGAAGGCCGTGCGCCGCTGGTGGGAGTTCATCGCCGAGCGGTCGCCGGTAGATCTGCGCGACAGGCCGGCCTATTTCGTCTCCAGCAACGTTCACAGCGTGGTCAATGTGCTCTCAGGCTTCGCTCTGCGCCGCGAAGAGAAGCTTCTGGAGTTCCTGGAGAAGAACGACCGACGGGCTTTGTTGGACGAGTACTCCCGGATCCTCCGCGGTGAGGTACGGTCGCCGCAGGAGAACCTGCTCTACTTCGTGCTGCGTGACTACATGGAGACGCATCGCGGTGAGGATGTGTGGGACGAACGGGATGATGAGGAGGCCCGCTGCGGCATCAAGCACATTGAGAGCCATCACGTCTTTGACGTCGAGGCGCAGGTGATCGAGGTGTCCCGATTGCGTCCAGAGTGGTTCGATCCTCGTCTGGACATGCCGGGACTCGAAAAGCTGGCTGCGAGCAACGCCGTGATCATCAACATCGACTATCCTCTGGGAATGAGCGCGTACCACATCCTGTCACAGGTGGCCGTCGGTGTCGATGGGCTGCGGGGTTTCTACGTGCTGGGGAAGGCGGCCACCCTCAACGGACGTACTGGCGACGTGATGATCCCCTACGTCATCCACGACGAGCACTCGCGGAACACCTATCTATGCAGCAACTGCTTTGACGCCGCGGAGGTAGCCCCGTACCTGGTGCACGGAACCGCTCTGGATAACCAGAAGGGCATCAGCGTGCGCGGCACGTTCCTTCAGAACGAACGGTATATGGATGTCTTCTACCGCGAGGGCTACACGGACATCGAGATGGAGGCCGGTCCGTATCTCTCTGCCATCTACGAGGCCGTTCGTCCCACACGCCACCCGACAAATGAGATCGTCACCCTCTACGCGGACACCGTGCCGTTCGACGTCGGTATCATCCACTATGCGTCCGATACTCCGTTGAGCAAGGGGAAGAACCTGGGGGCGCAGCGCCTGTCGTACTTCGGGGTCGATTCAACGTACGCTGCTACCGTCGCCATTCTGCGCCGGATTCTGTCATCGGAGATCAGCGAGCTGTGAACACGGCTTAGCTGCGCACGCTACGGAGAGAGTACGGATGACCGAGACAGTGGGACGGCCTTGGGTGCGCGCGGATGCTCGTGCCAAAGTCACCGGGCAGGCGAAGTTCCCGGGTGACTTCGGGATGGCAGATATGGTACACGCCAAGATCCTCTTCGCTGATCGTCCCCATGCCCGCGTAGTCAGCATCGACACCTCGGAGGCGGCGCAAGTAGAAGGTGTGGTGGCGATCTTCACCGCTCAGGACGTGCCGGTGAATGAGTACGGGCTGCAGACGGCAGATCAGCCTGTGCTGTGCGGCCCCGGTTCCGGCAAGCCGGGGGCCGACGTGGTGCGCTTCGTGGGCGACCAGGTGGCGTTGGTGGTCGCGGACACCAGGGCGGCGGCCGAGCAGGCACGCGGCCTGATGGAGATCACGTACGAGGATCTGCCCGTGGTCAGTGATCCCTTTGAGGCCCTCAAGCCCGGTGCTCCCCAGATCCATCCGGGACGGGAGGCCAGCGAGCTTCACCCCGAGCTGAGCACCGAGGGGAACTTCATCTGCCACCACCAGATCCGCAAGGGTGATATGGAGGCTGGGTGGGCGCAGGCCGATGTGGTCGTTGAGGGCCAGTACCACACCCCGGGCCAGGAGCACGCCTATCTTCAGCCCGAGGCGGGCCTGGCATACATCGACGATGAGGGTCGTGTGGCGGTGGTGGTGGCCGGGCAGTGGGCTTGGGAGGACCAGCGTCAGATCGCGCACGCGCTGGACATTCCGGTGGAGGAGATACGGGTGATCTACCCCGCCATAGGTGGAGCGTTCGGCGGGCGCGAGGATATGTCGGTGCAGATCGTGCTGGCGCTGGCTGCCTACCGGCTTCAGCGTCCGGTCAAGATCACGTGGACGCGCGAGGAGTCGATACGTGGGCACTGCAAGCGCCACCCGATGTGGTTCCGCTGCAAATGGGGGGCCACGCGCGAAGGGGAGCTGGTTGCCGCCGAGGTGCAGGTTGTGGCGGATGGCGGCGCTTACTGTTATACGACGAACAAGGTGCTGGGCAACACCACTATCACGTGTACGGGACCCTACGCATTCCCGAACGCGAAGGTCGACGTCGACGGCGTCTACACGAACAACCCGCCCAGCGGCGCTATGCGCGGCTTCGGCGCCCCGCAGGGCATATTCGCCGCTGAGATGCAGATGAACAAGCTGGCTGAGGCCCTGGGGATGGATCCGGTGGCACTGCGGATGAGGAACCTGCTGCAGGATGAGATGCCGACCACGACGGGAACCCCGCTGGCCGGCGGTGTCCATCTCCAGGAGGTCACCGAGCGATGCGCTCTGGCCGCTGGCTGGGAGCGGGCGGAGGAGGGCTGGCGGAAGCCCGCGGCGAAGGGCGTGGCTCTGGCGGGGAGGCCGAAGGAGGCGATGCGCACGGGCATGGGCATGGCGGTGGGCTTCAAGAACGTGGGGTTCTCCTTCGGTTATCAGGAGAATTGCTGGTTAAGAATCGAACTGCGCGGGGAAGACGACATCGAGCGCGCCATCGTGACTATCGGCACGGCCGATGTGGGCCAAGGTGCGCACACGGTCCTTCAGCAGATGGCGGCCGAGGCGTTGCAGGTGTCTATGGAAAGGGTGAGTTTGGAAGCCTCGGATACGGGCACGAGCCCCGGCAGTTCAGGCTCGGCCTCAGCATCGCGCACGACCTTTATGGCGGGCAACGCGATCCGGGAGGCGGCCGCGCTGGCACTCGATGGATGGCGGGAGGGCGAGAGGCCGGCCGTCGTGGAGCACACGTACTTGGCGCCAGAGACCACACCGCTTGATCCCGACACCGGAGAAGGTTTCCCCAACTTCGCCTACGGGTACGTGGCCCAGGTCGTGGAGGTGGTCGTGGACGTGGAGACCGGGGAACTGCGTGTCAGGCGCGTAGTGTGTGCCGATGATGTGGGGAAAGCGATCAACCCTGAGCAGGTGGAGGGCCAGATCGAAGGTGGGGTGGTCCAGGCTATGGGCTGGGTCACCTGCGAGAACTTCATCGCGCAGGCAGGGCGCGTCCTCACTCCGCACCTGAGCACGTACCTCATCCCCACTATCGCCGACGTGCCCGAGCGCATGGAGACGATCATCGTGGAGAAGCCGGATCCCCGCGGGCCGTGGGGTGCCAGGGGGATGGGCGAGATGCCCTTCCTTCCGCTGGCTCCTGCCCTGCTTGCCGCCGTCCACGACGCGACGGGGGTCTGGATCGACGAATTCCCCTTGACGCCCGAGCGAGTGCTGCGTTCCCTGCGGGATGGCGGTTCGCTCCTGGAGTGCGACTGGGAATAGCTGCGCCGGTCAGCTCGCTCCGACGGTCGTAATCCCGCGCGCCTGCGGTTCCTCATCCCGAGTCTGCTTCTATCATCTCGGCCTAAACGGGCCAGTCCGACAACGGTCCTGTCCTGCCCAGTGATCGACGGTGCGTGTGCGTCACCACAAAGAAACCGCGCATGCTGTGTGCGGGTTAGGTTGGAAGCGAAGTAACGGGGCCAGCGATGAGGCCCCCTCACGGCCCGGCGTTGCCGGGCTGGCCCTCTCCCTCGCGGAGGAGAGGGAAACAGCCCCCGCCTAGCTTGATCGCATCGAGCAAAGCCTCTCCCCGACCGGGGAGAGGGGAAACGAGCCGGAGGTAGGATAGGCGGTGAGGGGGTGCTACCAGCGGAGCACGACGACGTCGCCCGGCTGGAGGTCCAGGGCGTCGGCGCCGCTGCCCTCCCGGACGGCGAGCTCCAGGTGTCCCGTGCTTCCCACGAGGGCAAGCACTTCGCCGGCATCGACATCGGCGTAGGTTCGCCGCACCCCTCTCAGCTCTCGTCCGGCCATGGAGACCGATGCCTGGGCAGCTGGGATACGGGCGCCGGACGAACCGTTTGCGGCGAAGGCGGGCTCCAGCGACAGCACAGCTCCATCCCAAGAGAGCCGCCCGATGCTGGTGATGGCATTTCCGAAGTGGTCGATGCAGAGCACCTCGCCGCTGATTCGGCCCGGGCTCACAGACAGCGCCGGAGGCGCGAGCATGACCGGATCGTGGACCGCGGGTCCGAGCCGGTGGAGGGGGACCCCGGCTGCCAGATGAGCAGCAGCGGGGGCGAAGATGTCGCGCCCGTGGAAAGTCTGGCTGACCTGAGCGAGGCGGTACTGCGGATCGACGAGCTCGACTAGCGCGTTGACCGGCTCCTGGGCCATCACGTAGCTGAAGACGCCGTTGTCCGGGCCGACGAACAAGCCGTGAGCTGTCTGCCCTGCGATGGGACGACGACGGCTGCCGACGCCAGGATCCACCACGACAAGATGGATGGTGCGCGGGGGGAAGAAAGGCCACACAGCGTAGAGCACGAAGGCCGTCTGCCGTATCTCTTGGGGCGGGATTTCGTGAGTGATGTCCACCAATTGTGCGTGTGGGATGATGCTCAGTATCACGCCTCTCATGGCTCCCACGTAGGGATCCGCCAGGCCGAAATCCGTAGTGAGCGTGACGATCTGCACACCACTCATGGACGGCATTCTAGCGCTGAGACGGGTATCCGTCAAGCGGGGCTTTACCGTCATCAAGATCATGTGCTGATTACCAGTCCGCGCTCATGCGAACGTGCGGGTGCATAATCCGGGCCATAGCGACCACCGATTCCGATTCATGCCGTCCACTTGTTCCGGCCCATGCCGACTACTTGAGGGTGCGATTACGATGCTAGCATCGCTTCGCTCCGACAAGTGGACGACATCCCCGGAACACGTGGACGGCCTGGTCGGAATTCGCCGCCAGCGCTCGCTCTCGTAGGCCAGCAATGCGGCTCTTTCAGCCTCCTGAAGCGAAGTCTTCCGCTCAACAGACCCGCGTTCTTGCAACACCTTATCGCAGTTACCGCGTTCGCGAGAAAATGATAAGACCTACCCATCAAGGGTTGGGCCTTGACCGTGTCCTCGGCATCGCTATAATAGATCGTAGTGACAACGAATCCTCACACTGAGACTCGCTGAAGCATCACGCGGCAGACCCGGGACAAGCAGCCAAATAGACAGGGAGGCGAGGAGATGGCAAGCGTACTAGAGAAGATGGTACTGGTGGGACTGGGGGCGTGGAACATGACGCGCGAGAAGGTGAACGAGGTTGTCAATGAACTCGTGAGAGAGGAGGGTGTGGATCCTGAAGAGGCTCGGAAGCTGGTCGAGACCTTGGTCGCCAGAGGAGAGCGAGAGCGCGAGGAGATCCGGGAGATGATCGGCCGCGAAGTGGAGCGGGTCAGGCCCGTCACGCGGAAGGAGTTCGAAGCACTGAGCCAGAGAGTCGATGGCCTGGCAGCGCGGGTGGAGGAACTCCTGGAACGGATGCCTGAAGAGGAGGGCTGAGGCGTTCCAGAAAGGGGTGGAGAGGCGTCAGGTTGGGCGACCGCCCGGGCCCGGGCCCCAAGGTCGAGGTGGCGCTCAGCCGTGGAGACGCGCCGGGAGCGATCCCTGATCGGCGTGTTGAAGATGCTCCGCAAGAGCGCGCCATCTGCGACTGGTCTGGCCCGTCGCCTTCCTGGGATCGTTGTCGCCTTAGTAGCTACTACGCTGATCCTCCGCGTGGTGGCGACGGCAGGGCCCAGAACCGGCCAGGCGCGGCTGTAAGCTTAGTACAGACTGACCAGACGGCTCCAGTGGGAGAATGATCAGAGGTCCGCAACGCACGGTCCGGCATCTCAGGCGCTATCGTGAGATCGCTCATGTCTTGATCGGTCACGGTCTGGGCGAGCTCGTGGATCTTGTGGAGTTGCAACCCCACTTGGGGCTGCCCCGCCGGCTGGTGCGTCGATGGCGCGAGGAGGCGCCCCCTCTCAGCCCGCCCGAGCGGTTGCGGCTGGCACTGGAGGAGCTAGGCCCGACGTTCATCAAGCTGGGACAGGTGCTCAGTACGCGTCCGGATCTGGTTCCCCCGGCCTACATTGCCGAGCTGACGAAGCTTCAGGATGCCGTTCCCCCTGACCCCTGGGCTCCGATTCAACAGCAAATTGAAGCCGAATTGGGGGGAGCGACCGCTGAGTTGTTCGTGACCATCGACCACAACCCTATCGCCGCCGCTTCACTGGCCCAGGTCCACGGGGCGATCCTGCACGATGGGGCCGAGGTCGTCGTCAAGGTGCAGCGACCGGGGATAGAGGAGACGATCGAGGTCGACCTGGAGATTCTCCAGGATGCAGCGGAGTTGCTCGAGGGTCGTGTATCGTTGGTCAGGCTGTATGACCTGCCGGAGATCGTGAGGGGATTTGCCGCGACGCTGCGCACTGAATTGGACTTCTTCCGAGAAGGTCATAACGCCGATCGTTTCCGGGAGAGCTTCGCGGAGGAGCCCTATCTCTACGTGCCCGAGATACACTGGGATCTCACGACGTGTCGTGTGCTTGTGATGGAGCGAATCCGCGGCATCAAGATCGACGACGTCAAAGGGCTGGAAAGGGCGGGCTACGACCGCCGCCGTGTTGCGGCCCTCGCGGCGCGGATGGTGGTCAAGGAGGTGCTCGAAGACGGGTTCTTCCACGCCGATCCCCATCCTGGCAACTTCTTCGTGATGCCGGGGGAGGTCATCGGCGCCATGGATTTCGGCATGGTGGGGAGGATTGGCGGTCGTCTGCGGGCAGATCTCACGCGCCTGTACGTCGCCGTCGTCCGGATGGACGAGCGGTCCATGGTTGACCAACTCATCCGGATGGGGGCGATCGTCGAGGATGTTGACCGGAGGGCCCTTGAGACCGATCTGGCTGTCTTGATGGATCGGTACTACGGATTGCCACTGAAGGCCATCCGTGCTCGCCAGGTTATGCAAGAGGTGAGGCCCATCGCTTTCCGCCATCACATGCGATTGCCATCGCAGTTATGGCTTCTGGGCAAAACGCTGGCAATGGTCGAAGGAGTGGGCCTCAAGCTGGATCCCGATTTCGATTTCTTCGCCTTTTCCAGACCATACCTGCGGCGTTTCCTGCTACAGATGGTTGTGGGCCAGGACCGGGGAGCCAGATTGATCCAGACGGGGGGCGACTGGAGCCATTTCCTGACGGTCCTGCCGCGGATCGGCTCCCACCTTCTGGCGCAGGCCGAGCGGGGAGATCTGAGGTTGAGTCTCGAACACAGGGGGCTCGGGAGGGCGTTGGATCGCCTTGACCGGACGGCTAACCGGATCTCAGTAAGTGTCCTCCTGGCTGCGCTCATCGTTGGACTCGCCCTGGTCATCCCGGCATTTGACCTGACCGAAGAGATAGGCTTGGGCACCGTCCTGGTGGTTGCCGGATTCGTCGGGGTCAGTCTACTGGGTTTGTGGCTCATCTTCTCGATCTGGCGATCGAGGAGATAGATGGGGACGGGCGGGGCGGCGAGCATCGGGACTTATGCCGGGGGCGAAATCTCGACGGGCTCTCGCTGAGCCACTTCTCGGGATGACGGCGAGGCCCTACAAGAGATGGTCTGGCACACGGCGCTCAGCGAAGTGTGCTGCCTGGCAAGCCGTAAGATGATGGCTCCTCGCCGGTGGACCGTCTGCTCCGGCTGAGCTAGACCTGTGTCGACGGACGAGAAGGAGGCTCCTGATATGCGCAAAGCCAAGATTCTGGTTGCTGTAGACGAGACCGGAGTGGCCCTGCAGGCCAAGAGCTGGCTCGGGAGCCTGGGCTACGAGGTATTGCCCATTGTCCGCACAGCGGAGAGCTGTATCCAGGAGGCAGCGGGGGGAGGCCCGGACCTGGTGCTGATTGATGTGAGCCTGGCCGGTGAGATCGATGGGCTGGCGACGGATCGAATGCGTGCGGACCTGGAGGTCCCGGTGATCTATCTGGCCGACCGCTCGGAATGCGACCGTCTGCACCGCCTAGGGGTCGAGCCTTGGGGGTACGTCTTGAAACCGCTCGATGAAAGAGAGCTCCACCTATCGGTGGAGCTAAACTTGTGCAAGGAGCGAACAGGGCGCTATCCGTGGATCGCTGAGGAAACGTACCTGGAGGCGATCGACCGCGCCAGTGATGGCATCGCCGTCGTGCAGGAGGGGCGGTTCAAGCACGTCAACCTGCGTCTGGCCGGGATTCTGGGCTCGTCTGTTGAGGACCTGATTGACTCTCCGCTCGATACGCTAATCCACCCTGAGGATCGAGGCCAGGCCGCGGAGGGGCACCGGCGGCCTATCTACACGGCCAAGCTCAGATGTGCCAACGGCGTCGCCGTGACGGCCGAGGTCTATGCTGGTCTGATGACATACCGGGGGAATCCGGCTGATCTTGCCGTGATCAGCGAAGGCGCCAGGCGCGAGCAGCTGGCAAAGGTGGTCCACGAGCACCTCCGTGACGTTGACGCCCTGCGAGGCGCGTCGGAGAATATCACGGGAGACTTAGACCCGGAGGAACTGCTGCAGGAGGTGGTGGAACAAGGCTGCACCATGCTGGGTGTGAAAGGGGCGAGAATCTACCTGGTTGACGAGAAGCTCGGCGGGTTCAGACGGGCGCTCAGCTACGGACGGGTCGAGGATCCCACGGACGAGCCCGGGGATGCGGGTGAGGCGATGATTGAGGCTGTCTTTGATAGCGGAGAGCCGATGGTCGTAGAGTGGGGTGGGCCGAGGGAGCGTCGGGCCGCCGGGTGGGAGGCGGAGCATGCCGTCAGGTCGCTTATCGCGCCCCTGAAGCGTGGCGAGCAGGTGATTGGCGCCCTGTGCTTCGACGCGGTCACGGGGGACAAGCTCTTCGAAGCAGGAGATGTCTGGCTGGCAACGCTCTTCGCCAACCAGGCCACCGTCGCTATCGAGAACGCGCGGCTCTATGAGGAGATCAGCCGGCGCCTGGTAAGCACCAGCCTATTGCTGGATGTCAGTGGGCACGTGACCTCCACACTCGATCTGGACCGAGTGCTGGAGCGGGTCATGGAGAGCGCGATCAAGGCCATCGCGCCAGCCGAGAAAGGGACGCTTCACCTGTGGGATGAAGGGGAGCAGGAGTTGGTGGTGCGGGCGAGCGTTGGGTTCAGCCCGGCGACCGTCCGGGCGGCGCGCTTCGCATCTGGCGAGGGATACACGGGCTGGGTTTTCGCCAATCAGGAGCCGCTCATCATCGGCAACGTCAAGACCGACCCGCGCACCAAACCCATCAACCTGCCGGAGGTCCAAGAGGAGAAATCGGCCCTGTGTGTTCCGCTGGTCTTCGGCGGGACCGCGATTGGGACGCTGACCCTCGATAATGTGACACGATTCGGGGCCTTCGATCGAGCACATCTGGATCTCTTGCGCATCTTCGCCAGCCAGGCCGCGGCCGCTATTCGCAACGCTCGTCTGCACGAGGAGACGCGGCGGCGGGCCGATCGCCTGGCCGCGGTCAATCGAGTTGCTCGGGCGGCCAGTACCTCGCTGCGCCTCGACGACGTCATCGAAGCAGCCTATGAGGAGATAGCGGCCACGTTTGATGTCGACGCTTTCTTTCTTGCTCTGTACGATGAGCAGGTCGGTGAGCTTGACTTTCGTCTGCTGGTTGACGAGGGGGTGCGCGCGACGCCGGTGCGACGGGCCCTGAAACCAGGCCTGACGACCTTCGTAGTGACCGAGGGGAGGCCGCTCCTGATTCGTGACTTCGAGCAGGAACTGGACCGGTTGCCACCAGCTGAGGCGTGGGGCTCGGAGAAGATCTCGCGCTCGCTGTTGGCGGTGCCGATGCGGAGCGGGAACCAGGTGACGGGTGTCATCAGCGTGCAGAGCTATCGTCCTTCTGCCTACGGCGCTGAGGAACAGCAACTCCTCACGGCCATCGCCGCGCAGCTCAGCCTGGCGATGGAGAACGTGCGCCTCTTCGAGGCGGAAAGAAGCCAACGGCAGTTGGCTGAAGCTCTGGAGGAGGCAGCTGCGGCTGTCAGCAGCAGCCTGAACTTCGAGGAGGTGCTCGATCGCCTCCTGGAGCAGGTGGAGCGGGTTGTAGGCGGCGACACCTTCAGCGTAGCGCTGCTGGAGGAGGGCCGGGCGCGGATGGTGCGCTGTCGGGGATACGAACAGACGGCCGGGACTGATGGAGCAGCCGTCCCTGATCTGCCTTTCCTGGAGTCTCCCGTGATCGCAAGCACCGCTGGCCCCGCTCAATCGGTGGTGATTCCTGACGTGTGGGTGAGCGACAGCTGGACTCTGGGCGAAGGGTGGGGATGGTTGCGGTCCTACGTCAGTGTGCCGATCCAGGTTGTTGGGACGGTCGTTGGCTCCCTGGGGGTGGGCAGCGCGGAGCCCCATCACTTCGACCCGGACGACGTGCGGCTGCTCGAGTCGTTTGCCAGCCACGCCGCAACGGCCATAGAGAATGCACAGTTGTACGAGAAACTGCGGACTCATGCGGAGACGTTAGGAGCCAGGGTGGCAGAACGGACGACACAGCTTCGAGCTCAGTACGCTCGCCTGGAAGCGATTCTCGACAGTACCGTGAACGGGATCGTGGTCACCGGTCGGGACGGCGAGCTCCTTCTGGCCAACCCTGTAGCTCGGGATTGGCTGACGCGATCGTTGTTACCCGAGGAGGCAAGCCTGCTGCAAGAGACCATTCGGTATCTGGGCCAGCGCGCCGACCAGAGGCCGGAACAAATCCTGGAGTTGACGGGGCTGGATCTCCAAGTGCGGGCCGCCGGAATTGGCGAGCCCGACAGCGAAGGGGCGTCAGCTGTGGTGGCGATCCACGATGTCAGCCACCTCAAGGCCCTGAATCGTATGCAGTCCCGCTTCGTCTCCAATGTGTCCCACGAGCTGCGTACGCCCATCGCAACGATCAAGCTGTTGGTACACCTTATGCAGAAACAGCCGCACAGATGGCAGGAATACCTGGATCCGTTGACGCAAGAGGCGAATCACCAGGCGGATCTGGTCGAGGACATCCTGGAGATCTCACGGGTGGACGCGGGACGACTGGCGGTCAAGCCGGAGCGGATGGATCTTGCGGAGCTGATCGACTCGATCGCAGCAAAGCACGAGGCGCAAGCGCGGGAGAAGGGCCTGACTCTTGTGTGCCGGGCGGACAAGCGTGGGCCGTTCTCCCTGGCCGATCCGCAGCGCATCATCCAGGTCGTAAGCAACCTGGTGGATAATGCTATGCGCTACTCGCCCGGCGGAGGGGACGTGGTGATCTCCGCGCGGAGGGCTGAGGCAGGGGGGCGGGAGTGGGCAACCATCGCGGTGAGCGACCAGGGTATCGGCATCCCGGAGGATGAACTGGCGACGGTCTTCGAGAGGTTCTCCCGGGGAGAAAAGCCCCGCACGATGCAGATCGCCGGAACCGGCCTGGGGCTAGCTATCGTGAAGGAGATCGTGGAACTCCACGGCGGCCGGGTAACAGTGGAGAGCGAAGTGGATCGGGGCAGTACGTTCACGGTGTGGCTTCCCCTGCTGAACTAGAGTGTGGGGGTGGCGACAGGGGCCGGGGGAGGGCCCGTGGCCTGGGTGCGAAGTGACGAAGAGTGCAGTCGGGTGGCGCCCACCCAGCTGGTCCTGGCTTCCGATATCCCGACGGAATCTCCGCAGCCCTGTGTGGGTTGATCAACAGAGGGGGCGGTCTCTGAACAGGCTCACCACCTGACTCTCTGGAGCTGTTTGAGGTCGGGATGCGGCGGGGATCGGGAGGCCCTATGCGTAGACGCCGCGGTACTCGGGCGGGAGGAGGTCGGCGATGCGGCGCATAATGAGGTCCGTGTATTCGCGGAGTTCCCTGGTCCGTACGTGACCGGATGCCGGCAGACGGAACGGTTCCCCCACCGCAACGCGCACATGGGTTCGTCGGAGCCGCCGGGCATTATGCTTGATCTTCTCTGTGCCGGCGATCCCCAGCGGCACGATGGGGACGTCCGCGCGGGTGGCGATGTAGGCGACGCCGGGTTTTGCGGGCTGCAGGGCGTGGCTCTCGTCGGCACGGGTGCCCTCGGGAGCCATTCCCAGGGCCTCACCGCGCTTCAGTACGCTCAGGGCCTCGCGAAGCGCTCGGCGATCGACTTCACCGCGACGCACCCAGATCGCTTGTGACGCCTCGAGAATGGGGGCGAATAGAGGGTGGGATCTGTGCTCAATAGCTGCAAACGCCCGGATATCGTGAGGAAAGGCAAGTAAGATCACCGGTAGATCGAGGGCCGATAGATGATTGGTCACCAGAAGATAAGGCGGCTGATGGGGCACGTGCTCCGATCCCATGATCTCGACCCGCGTGGTGAGTCTGGTGATGATGCGTGCAATGGTGCGCAGTACACGATATGTCAACGGTAGATCACCCTTTTTGACCCACTAAGGTCCCGAAACTGGGGCCAGCGCCATGACGCTGTAGCTATCGGGGCTTCCCGCGTGGGTGGTAAGCAGAACAGTAAAAGGCAATGCTGCCCCAGGAGTGAGCCCCTCGTCAACGTGGAGGGTATCCTCTCGAAACCCGGTAACGGTGCCTTCAGCATTGTAGGTCGTGACGATGATGTGTACTGCCTTGACAACCTGCTCCGGGCCGACATGTTCGACTGAGCCGCTAACCTTGAACTGCGACTCGATAGGGCTGCCATCGAGATCGGTCAACGAGAGCGGCAGGTAAGCATTGGCCAGGCTGCCGGCATCGTCGGCTCTGAGGACGGTCATCTGATAGGAGGCCCAATCCGGCGGTGCAGTGAACAAGAGGCCGAAGGGTGAGCGCTCTCCAGGCGGAATCAGATCCGCGGCAACAAACGTGTCGCCTTCGGCCACCAGGGCACCGGCGACGTCGAAGAGCATCACATGGACTTGCACGTTGGCCAACGTAACGGTCGTCGTGTTGGAGACCTCTCCCAGACCCCATAGGCTGCCCACCGGGGTTCTGAAGAACCCGGCGCCTTCTAACTGAACCGGTTGAGGCGTGGGCGTGGGCAGCAGCAGACTCGGTGCCCTAAAGCCCTCATCCAGGCTAAGTGGTATGATCAACTGCTGCCCGATCTGCAGCAGTTGAGGGTTCTCGATCCCGTTGGCTCTCTGCAGGGCATCCACTCGAACACCATAGTCGAAGGCGATGGCCTGCAGCGTGTCCCCCTGCTGGACGACGTGGATGATGGGTGTCGCTGCGGCTGCGGGCACCGCCGTGTCAAGCGGAGGCACGAACTCATCCGTTCCGGGCGGCCGGTGATCTGAACTCTGCGCAACGGCGCGGGTCGGAGTTGGCGAAGGCGGCACCTCCGTGGGTGAAGGCGTTATGACCTGTCCACACGCTGCCAGAAGCATCACTGCTACTATCAGAGAGGCGGCAGGGGAGCCACTTCTGGTCCAGGGCCCAACGAGCTGCCCTGTGATGGGTCGACGCTCACTCATCAGAAGCCTCACGGTCAGCGATTATACCACATCTACAGTAATCGGCTAGAGCTCTGGGATAGGCTGCGTATGGGTGGTCGGACCTGCTAGAGCGGTGCGTTTGACTTCTGTTGCGTTTGCGGGTATCTTAAGAGACGTCGAGCGGCGTCGCAGTGCCGACCCCTGTGCTCAGGAAGCGACGCAGCCCAGTGGAGGTGTCGCATGGTGGAGGAGTTGCGGGAACAGATCATCGACGAGGCTGGACTCGAAAGAGGAGGCGGGGATACCCGGCGCTTTTTCGGACTGGGTCCGTGGCAGCGCTTGATCCTGGCTCTGCTCCTCTTCGCAAACGTGGCTTTGTGCGGCTTTATGGGTTTGGTGATGATGGGGCGGGTACTGCCACCGTTTTAGACCCTCACCGAGCTTCGCCGATACGGTAGGATTCCGCGCAACAGAATGAGTGATTGGCCTCGGCCGCTGAACCACACGCACGTGGGTTCTCAGCGGTTGTCACGTCTGTCGGACAGACAGAATAGAGAGAAGTGGATGAACAGCGACGTGCACCTGGTTTGGACCTCGGCCCCGCGTAGGACGGCGCAGGTTCACCTGCCGGACGGCCGCACATTTGAGGCCCCGGTCGGCACACGACTGGAGCATTATCTGCGCTGTGCGCTGGGCGATGCGCCGGTGCCCTTCATCGCCGCATTGGTCAATGGTGAACTGCGAGAGCTGAGCTACAAGGTGTGGACGGATGGTGCAGTGGAGCCGCTGTTCCTCTCAGACTCGGATGGCATCCGCATCTACCGACGGTCCTTGTCCTTCTTGCTGATCACCGTCGTCGGCGAGCTCTTTCCAGAGGCCTCCGTGTTCGTGGACCACTCCCTCCCCTTTGGCGGCTTCTTCTGCGAGGTCGTCGGCCGAGACCCCTTCAGTGAGGGGGAGCTGGCAGAGATCGAGAGCCGCATGCATGAGATCGTGGACGCGGATTTCCCGATCGGGCGAGAGCGCGTAGCCCTGGGCGAGGCCACGGAGATCTTCCGTCAGCGTGGTGAGACGGACAAAGTCAAGCTGCTAAGTTGCCGCGAGAAGGACACCCTCACGCTTTACCGTCTTCGGGACTCGCGCGGCTTCTTCCACGGCTATATGGTGCCGTCGACGGGGTATCTGAAGTACTTCACCCTCCACAAGTGGCTGCCAGGGTTCGTGCTGCAGTACCCGCGTCGATCCAACCCGACCAAGCTGGTCCCCATACACGACCATCCTCAGCTCACGTCCGTATTCCGGGAGTACGGCGAGCGGTTGCGGTTGCTGGGCGTCGCCTCGGTGAGTGGTCTGAACGAGGCCGCTGACACAGGACGGATCCGCGAGATCATCCTGGTCTCGGAGGCGCTCCACGAGCAGCGGATTGCCCACATCGCGGATCGGGTCATCCAGCAGGGGCGGGCGCGCTTGGTGCTGATTGCCGGCCCCTCCGCATCTGGTAAGACCACGTTCTCAAAGCGGCTCTCCGTCCAGTTGTTGGGGCAGGGGGTTCGACCTTTCGCGCTTGCGCTTGATGACTACTTCGTCGACCGCGACAGAACACCGCGGGATGCCGACGGCAATTACGACTTCGAAGTGCTGGAGGCGCTCGACGTCGCTCTCTTCAACCATCATCTCCAAGCGCTCATGCGCGGAGAGGAAGTGCAGCTGCCAAGGTTCAACTTCCATACCGGCAGAAGGGCGAAGGGAGAGAAGGTGCAACTGGGTCCTGATTATGTCATCATCGTAGAGGGGATCCACGGCCTTAATCCGGAACTGGTGGCCGGCGTGTCGCACGAGCGTGTCTACCGGATCTATGTTTCGGCCTTGACTCAACTGAATATTGACCGGCACAACCGGGTTCCCACCACGGACACGCGCCTGATCCGCCGTATCGTGCGGGATGCCACTTATCGAGGCTACACAGCCGAGGATACGTTGCGGCACTGGGAAATGGTCAGGCGGGGGGAGAAGGAGTTCATCTTCCCCTACCAGGAGCACGCCGACATCATGTTCAATTCCGCCCTCGTCTACGAGTTGGCGGTGTTAAGGAGATTGGCCGAGCCACTCCTGTTGCAGGTCAAGCCCTCCAGCGTGCACCGCGTCGAGGTTAAGCGGCTGCTGGCTCTCTTGCAGTGGTTCAAGCCCTGTGGGCCGGAACTGATCCCGGACAACTCGATCCTGCGCGAGTTTGTTGGAGGATCTATCCTGCGTGACTATGCTCCCATGATCGGACGGTTCCCGTCCGATGAGCCGGTCTCCGGCCTGAGAAGAGCTGGCGACGCGGGATCTCCGGTGTCCTAAGCCATTGCGCTTCGGTGCAGCCCGCCGCGTGACCCGATCGGAGCGCGAGCCGCGAGGTTGAATAGCCGGAACCGCCCCGCCTCCGCCAGCCAGATGCGAGCGGTCTTGCTACTGCTCCGGGTGGGGCACGACGCAGATGAAGCGCAAAGGGGTATCCCCCGTGTTTCGATAGCCGTGCGGCTCACCGGGGGGGACGTAGAGCGCGATGCCGGAGTGCATCGGCCAATCCCGTCCGGGGCCTTCCGCGATCCCCTCGCCTTCCAACACAAAGATCTCGTGCTCATACGGGTGCTGATGGGTCTCGAAGACGGCTCCGGGCTCGAACTCGATCACACGCATGGCGAAGTTGGGTGCCCCTTCAGGTTCCCCGATGATCCAGCGGATGGACTTATCCTTGTCCACTGGCTCCTTGGGAACATCTCGATAGTCTCGACTCAGCATATTGGCCTCCACAGTCAGAGTTAGTGCGCGACGGTCGGTGGGATCGCAGGCCGTCTCTGCGCCAGAGCAAGCAGGATGCGGGGCAGGTCTCTATGAGACCGGAAAAGCTGAAGGGGAAGCGCCCGAGGACAGCTTGAGGGACGCTGCCCCTGCAGAGCTCGCAGCGAGGCAGGGCCCCTTCTCCAGCACCAGGATTCGCCTGCCGGCTTCGTCCAGCCAATAGGCTGCGGAAGCGATCCGGACCGGCCCCAACCACGATGGCGTGGCTGCGGGTCACTGGTTCGGCAGCGGCTGCTTCCAGAAGGCGATCAGCTGATTCGGCCTGAATAGAACCTGAACTAGCTCCCAGCCCTCTTCGCCCTGCTGAGAGAGCACAAGCTCGATGGCAGCCGTGAAGGGATTTGGCCCTGCGTCAAAGTAGCAGGCTCCTGCGTCGCTACAGTAGATGGTTGGAGGTACCTCGTCCACGGCCCGAGAGAGGTGCTCCAGGATATCATCGGCTGTGTGTACTGTGAGCTTGTACCGCCAGCGCTGCATATGAGCTCGCCTCCTTCTATACCGCTCTCTCCTCGGCGGCTATTGGCTAGACTGTCGTAGATGGCAATCCACCAGAGCCGATAATCGGGCACCGCTTGCCATTGTGGCCTTAGCGCGACCAATCCGGCCGCAGGCCTTCGCGACCGTGGAGGTGACGGTCGACAGCGATGGCCGCCGTCACACCTTCGGCGGCAGAGATGGCCGCCTGCTTAACATGGGTGCAGAGGACATCGCCGACGGCGAAGACTCCCTCGACTTCGGTCTGGAAGGTTGTGTCGACCACAATGCACCCTTCTCCGCTGGTAGGCAGCTGTCCATCCAGATAGTCAGTTATGGGGACGTTCCCCTGGAGGTAGATGAAAATCCCAGCGACGTCGATGATCTCCTCGCGGCCGCGACCGACCACGTGGATGGCTTCCACACCGGTGTCCCCAACGATCTCCTTGATTCGAGTTGACGGGTGGACTGTGATCTTCTCGTGGGCCCTCAACTCGTCCACCAGCCCCTCCGGGGCCAGGAAATCGGCCCTCGGGTTGAGGAAGTGGACCCGAGAGGCAAAGCGGGTCAGCGTCAAGGCCTCGTCGATGGCCTCGTCGCTGTTGCCGGCCACGGCCACCGTTCTGTCTCGGAAGAAGGCGGCGTCGCAGGTGGCGCAGTAGCTCACTCCACGGCCCAGCAAGCGGTCCTCGCCGGCGAAACGGTTCGTCCGCCCCATCGCACCGGTGGCGATGATCATGGCACGACCCCTATACTCGGCGGAGCCTGTCCAGGCTCGCTTCGGCTCGGCCTTCAGATCGACGCGCAGGACCTTGCCGTCGACGAAGCTGGCGCCGAAAGACCGTGCCTGGTCTCGAATGCGGCGCACCAGGTCTGTGCCGGCGATGGGCTCTGGAAGCCCGGGGTAGTTGGCTATCTTCGAGGCCATCCCCATAGCTCCGGCGGTAAGCCCCTTGTCGATCACCAGGGTGGTGAGGTCGGCTCGGGCGGTGTAGATGGCAGCACTGGCCCCCGCCGGCCCGCCACCAATGACGACGACATCGTAGGTCTGGGGCTCGGACGATTCCCCAATGACGAAATCTGTGCTCATTGTCCCTCGGCACCTCCTAAGGATACTTGCCCAGGTACCGTTCCGCCTCCATAGCGGCGATGGCTCCCGTGCCCGCCGCGATCACCACCTGGCGGTAGTTGGGATCCTGGACGTCACCGGCCACAAAGACCCCCGGCACATTCGTGTGCTGCCGAGCGTTCGAAAGGACGTAGCCGCTGGGATCCAGCTCCAATTGTCCGACGAACAGGTCTGACTGGGGTTCCATGCCGATGTAGACGAAGACACCGTCGGTCCTGATCATCGAGGTATCTCCGTTCTTCAAGTTGTGCACTCGTACTCCGGTGACCGTCTTATCACCCAGGACCTCCTCCACGACGGAGTCCCAGATGAAGCCAATCTTGGGGTTGGCGAACGCCTGTTCCCGGTATATCTCGGTGGCGCGGAGCGTATCGCGGCGGTGGATCACGGTGACGGTGCGGGCGAACTTGGTGAGGAAGAGCGCTTCATCGATGGCGGCATCGCCGCCGCCAACGACGACCACCTCTCGATCCTGATAGAAGAATCCGTCGCAGGTGGCGCAGGAGGAGACGCCCCGCCCGTAGAACTCCTCCTCACCAGGTATGCCCAGTGGACGCGGCACGGCGCCCGTCGCCACGATCACGGCCCCGGCGCGATACTGGCTTCGGGCGGACCGGATCCTGAAGGGCCGCTCAGAGAAGTCGACCTCCGTCGCCATCTCGGGGACGATCTCCGCGCCAAAACGTTCGGCCTGAGCGGTGAATCGCTGGGCCAGCTCACCGCCGCCGACGCCGTCCGGGAACCCGGGGTAATTGTCCACCTCGGCCGTCCTGGACGGTTGACCGCCAGGGAGCGTCCCACCGAGGACGCGGGTCTGAACTCGGGCCCTCCCGGCATAGATCGCGGCGGTCAACCCGGCGGGACCACCGCCAAGGATCATCAGGTCGTAGGCCTGAACGGGCCTGTCTCCTCCCGTCGGCTCAGGGCTGATCACTGCTCTTCCCTGCGAGCCCTGAGGGCTTCACGGAGCTTCTCAAGGACGACCGGTTCGTCCGCTGCGCCCTCGATATGGGTTACCTCGTTGATCACAGTGCGCGGGACCCCCATAACCTGATACTTCATCGCAAGATGGGGGAATTCCTGGGCCGAGATCATATCGGACTGGACCATCGGGCTGGCGACGGCCATCTTATGAGCCAGCACCACGGCCTGGGGGCAGTAGGGACAGGTGGGGGTAACGAAGACCTGCATATGAACGGGGGTGCTCAACCTGGACAGGGTCTCCAGCGTCGCTTGGGCCAGGTCGACCTCGCCGGCTGCCGCGGTCTCCATGGCTGCCAACAACGAGGTGAACTCGTAGCCCGAAGGAATCCCGTAGAAGCGGATGCCGTAGTCCCTCTCACCAATCACTGCGATGGCCGGGATCTTGTCCACGCCCAGTTCATCTGCTCGCGCGCTGTCAGCAACCAGGTCGTAGACCGTGGCGGTCACGTGCGCCGATAGATCGGCCACCTCCTGGACCAGCTGACGGGTCTCCGAGCAATACTCGCACTCGATCTCCTGAGTGAACATCACCAGGCGCACAGGGCCGGTCAGGGTTCCCAGTCTGCGCGCAACTTCTTCCTTCACTTCCGCGTCCAATAGTGGCATCGTGTCAACTCTCTCTCCCTTGCTCGGGCACTCAGGACAAAGGGGGCCTATCACGCCAGCCTGGATACGGCGACTGCCAGGGCGTCCGCGATTTCTTCGGCAGACGCATCAGAGACGACGCACTCGGCGGCATAGGAACGCACCAGCAGGACGGTCGCCTTGTGGGCGGCGGATCGGACCGCTGCCAACTGCTGCAGGATCTCGCTGCAGTCTCGATCCTCCTCGATCATCCGTGCTACGCCGCGGGCCTGGCCCTCGATACGGCGTACGCGCCTGAGCAGCTTGGTCTTGGTCTCAGAATCTGCTAGCTTCACGTCATCCTCCGAACGGAGGCACACGGCCTCCTAGCGGCGCACCCCTCAGACTGGCCCGGAACTACAGGCGGCGGTGATGTCCTGGGACTCCCCACTCCCGGCGACGCCAAACAAGGAGATGGCCTTCTGAACCCTGGTGCTTCCACAATGGGAGCACTGGGGCTCGCTTCGCTCGGCGGCACTGCGTACAAACAGGTCGAAATCCCTGCCACACGTATCGCAGCGATACTCATAGATCGGCATCAGCGCGTCGTCCCTCCTTCAGGCCGCAGCTTGGACTGGAGCCCTATCATTCCTATACTCACCCGGGGTATAATATAACACGACTGGCGCGTTGTGTCAAACCGAGACTTGTTCGTTGGCTAGCATGCTTGTATACTTACGAACTGCCCGGTGGCGCGAAGGGAACTCAGTGGCGAGGTTCGCGCAGCTGGATCCGGGCAGGCCGGGCAGTTGTGGAGGGTGGTTGCGGGTGCCGCTTCTCGGTGCCCATCTGCGTGGCCTCTCCGCTGCCCCCGCTATGGAACATCGTAGATAGGGGAGGATACGGGCATGCGTCTTGCAGTTCTTTCAGACATTCACGGGAACCTTCCGGCGTTGGAAGCTGTGTTGACCGACATCCAGGCGCAGGGCAGTCCGGATCTCTACTGGATCCTGGGGGATCTGGTGGTTGCCTGCCCCTGGCCGTCCGCCACGTTGGCACGGCTGCGAGCGCTGCCTCAGGTCGAACTCCTGCGTGGCAACACCGATCGCTACCTGGTGACGGGGCGCCGTCCTGTCGCTACCGTCGAGTCGCCGGAGGACTGGACGCGTATGCCACAGACCCTCAGGGTGCGGGAGGGGACCTTCCGATGGGCTGTCGAACACCTTACTTACCAGGACTACGAGTTCCTGCGCGACTTGCCGACACGGCTGGAGTGGGATGTGCCGGACTACGGCCCCATCCTCGCAGTTCACGCCGCTCCGGACGATGATGAGACCAACATCTACCCCGACGCACCCGAGGAGCACCTGCGAGCGCACGTGGCTCCCGTCGACGCGCGATTGATGCTCTTCGGTCACATACACCGGATCATGGACCGGCGCGTGGGACAGGTCCGGTTGGTGAACGGTGGAAGCGTCGGCCTCCCATTTGACGGGGATCCCCGCCCGGCCTATGCGTTGCTGGACTTCGAGGGCCGGGACTGCAGGGTTGCGATGCACCGTGTTGAATATGATGGCGGACGAGTTATCCAGGAGCTGGAACGGGTTGCCCATCCCGGACTGGAATGGATCGGAGGGATGATCCGAAGGGCCAGAGGGTAGGCTGGCCAAGCTGGACGCCCGGTTGACCGGGAAGGGTGCGGAAGCTCGTGGGCGGCAACCGTTCCACGCCGACAGGTTGTTGATTTGGGGGCCATTGGACCGTCTGGAGCGCGCAGAGGAGAACTGGGAGAGGGAGACTGTGGAGCCGGCGCTTGAGCGTTACCCGGAGCGACGCGAGGTCTTTGAGACGGCCTCCGGCGTCCCCCTCAAGCGTGCCTATACGCCTGGCGACGTCGACGTCGACTACGTGGATGACATCGGCTTTCCTGGCCAGTACCCGTTCGTCCGAGGTGTCTATCCGACGATGTATCGAGGCCGGCTCTGGACGATGCGGCAGTATGCCGGATATGGGTCGGCAGAGGAATCAAACGCCCGGTACAAGTACCTGTTGGGCCAGGGGCAGACTGGCCTTTCGGTGGCCTTCGACCTGCCCACCCAGCTCGGCTACGACGCCGATGATCCTCTCGCCGAAGGAGAGGTGGGGCGGGTTGGCGTCTCCGTCAGCAGTCTGGACGATATGCGGCGCCTGTTCGATTCCATTCCTCTGGACCAGGTCAGTACCTCGATGACGATTAACGCCCCGGCGGCGGTAGTGCTCGCTATGTACATCGCCGTGGCGAAGGAACAGGGCATCGATCCAAGTCAGCTGCGCGGCACGGTGCAGAATGACATCCTTAAAGAGTATATCGCCCGCGGCACCTACATCTTCCCGCCGCGAGAGTCGATGCGACTGGTCACCGACCTCTTCCAGTACTGTGCCGCCGAAATGCCAGCGTGGAATACCATCAGCATCAGCGGCTATCATATCCGCGAGGCTGGATCTACGGCGGTTCAGGAGGTTGCCTTCACCCTGTCCAACGGCATCGCTTATGTCGAGGCTGCGGTGGAGGCGGGTCTCGACGTGGACCGCTTTGCACCGCGACTGTCATTCTTCTTCAACGCCCACAACGACTTCCTGGAGGAGGTGGCGAAGTTTCGGGCCGCCCGTCGCCTGTGGGCCAGGTTGATGCGGGAGCGGTTCCAGGCGGAGGATCCGCGCTCGTGGATGCTTCGCTTCCACACCCAGACGGCGGGATCGGCCCTGACTGCCCAGCAGCCGGAGGTTAACGTAGTGCGGGTGACGCTGCAGGCGCTCGCGGCAGTCCTGGGTGGCTCCCAGTCCCTCCACACGAATTCGCGTGACGAGGCGCTGTGGCTGCCCACGGAGGCATCGGTACGAGTCGCGCTACGCACGCAGCAGATCATCGCTCACGAGTCGGGGGTCTCCAACACGATCGATCCCCTGGCCGGCGCTTACGCCGTTGAGCGGCTCACGGACGAAGTGGAGACCCGCGCACAGGGCTACCTCGGGGAGATCGATGCCCGCGGGGGTGCGCTGGCGGCAATTGAGCAGGGATACCTCCAGCAGGAGATCGCCGATGTGGCCTACCTTCATCAGAAAGCGGTTGAAGCCCGGGATCGGGTGGTCGTCGGCGTCAACGCGTTTCAGGTCGAGGAGGAGAAGACAGAGCTGGAGCAATTGGCGGTCGATCCAGCTATCGGGGATCTTCAGTGTCGGCGTCTCCGGGCCCTACGATCACGGCGCGACGAGCAGGGTGTGTCGGCGGCGCTAGCGGGGATCGCAGAGGCGGCCGCCGACGAAAGCGCAACACTGATGCCGCTGTTCGTCGCGGCGGTGGAGGCCGATTGTACGCTCGGCGAGATCTGTGGGGTACTGCGCGATGT
>SKLM01000157.1 GCA_007123205.1 Thermoflexales bacterium | reverse complement strand
GCGCGCACTTTGAGCCAGATCGCGGCCAAAGTCCCGGAGGGGTTCCTCTTCTCCGTCAAGGCTTATCGGGGCATCACCCACGAGCGAGAGGACCCGGAGCCTCATATGGCTGAGCTATCCCGCGCTCTCCGTCCGCTCATCGAACAGGGGAAACTCGCCTGTGTCTTGGCGCAGTTCCCGCACTCCTTCCACGCCACCCGGGCCAACCGCGACTACCTGGAGCGCGTGCGGGCGGGCCTGGCCGACATACCAGTGGTGGTTGAGTTTCGCTCCCGCGAGTGGATCGGTGAGGAGACCTTCGAGGAACTACGCTCTCTCGACCTCGGATTCTGTGCGGTAGACCAACCTCGCTTCAAGAGTCTGGTACCTCCTGTCGCCGTGGTCACCGGTTCCGTTGCGTACGTGCGCTTTCACGGAAGAAATCGAGCGAAGTGGTGGCAACACGATGAGCCCTGGGAGCGCTACGACTACACGTACAACGAGGACGAGTTGATGGAGTGGGTGCCGAAGATCCGCGAGCTGGATGCCGAGGCGCCCCTGACGTTGGTCTACATGAACAACCACTGGCAAGCACAGGCTGTCGGATCTGCTCGCCAGCTGAAAATGCTGATGGAGGAAAGCTGACCATAAAGCAGAGCGACGGCCCCACCCAGATCCCCTTCACGGGGCTCCTCATCGACCGCACCTTTCGTCAACGTCAAGACGAAGCCTGGGTCAGGGAGCGGTTGAGTGACCCGACGACCCGTTTCGTGCCCGTGTCTGGGTCGGCAGTCCTTGTCACCGATGGGGCCAGACCTCGCCCCGTCCTGCTTAGGCCGAACGAAGCTGAGGTCATACGGCGGCAGGGGGAGTCGGTCATCCTGCTGGGAGAGGCTGGGGGGCGTGTCTACTTCGCCGTTGATCTGACGGGTGGCGGTGAGTCCGCCCTCCCTCGCCCGGTGGGAGCTGGACAGTTTCGTCCTCTGCGGGAAGTCGCTGCACTGTTGGAGCAACAGGAAGCCGGGCTGCTAGCTTACGCCAAGGCAATGGCCTATTGGCATCGGCGGAACCGATTCTGCGGAGAATGCGGCGCGCTTACGGCCAGCGGAGAGGGGGGGCACCTGCGCGTGTGCACCAGCAGTCAGTGCGGTCGACAACACTTTCCTCGAACCGATCCCGCGATAATCGTGCGAGTCACCCACGGCGGCCGCTGCCTCCTGGGACGGCAGCCAACCTGGCCCGAGGGGCGCTATTCAGTCATCGCCGGGTTCGTCGAACCTGGGGAAAGTCTGGAGGCGGCGGTGGTGCGCGAGCTGCGAGAGGAGACCGGCGTTCGCGTGACCCGGATTCAGTATCACTCGTCGCAGCCGTGGCCGTTCCCCAGCTCGCTGATGCTGGGGTTCGTCGCCGAGGCGACGCACACGACTATTCGATTGCACGATGGCGAGCTGGAAGATGCCCGGTGGCTATCCCGGGAGGATATTGTGAGCGAGGTGGAGCAGGGAACGCTGCAGCTCCCGTCGGATATCTCCATCTCACACCTTCTTCTCGCAGAGTGGTTCGATGCCGTAGGTTTGGGACAGCTCCGGGACTTGATCCGGTGAGTGTAGACGGCAGGAGGATCTCCCCCTTGCTCACTCTGGTTCAGTCTTCAGCGCAGCGACCTTCTGGGCCAGCACGCTGATCGCTCCTCCTCGCCGCTGCAGAATGCCCTCGACCACTACAAAGGGGGATTGGAGGGCCCTGTGATTCTCTTCATATACTTCCGATCTGATCACTATGTTGATCAGCCCCCCTTCGTCTTCCAGGGCCAGGAACGCCATTCCTTTCGCCGTCGGCGGACGTTGTCGTGAGACGATCACCCCGCCGACCTTCACCTTTTCTCCATCCTTCAGTTGCGGCAACTCTCCACTCGACGTGACACCTATGGCACCCAGTGTATCTTCTACCAGGGTGATCATGTGCTCCCGGGCACTAACTCCCGTATAGGCCACTTCGGTCCACAACCTCCCGCGTGCCGATAGAAAGGCAAATCGCGGATGTTCCTTGGGAGATGAGATAAGCAGGCCGGAAGTCCCTCTGGCCGTATCTAGAGCCATCTTCAACTCCCACAGCAACTGCCGCCGCGGCACCTCCCAGCCATCGAAAGCACCAGCCCATATCAACCCCTCTACTGCCCTCCTTGTGAGACGGGTGCGTCGACAGAAATCAGCCAGTGAGCAAAACGGGCCGGACTGCCTCGCTTCCACCACGACTTGACCGCGGCTGGTGCTACCCTCTCCTAGTCCATTGACCGTTGCCAGCCCCAGTCGCAGCGCGTCTCCTTCGACAGTGGGCTGCAAGTCCGAAGCGTTGATATCCACCGGCCGTATTTCCACGTCGCAACGGCGAGCCTCGGAGACGATCACGTGCGGGGGATAAAACCCCATCGGCTGATGGCGCAATAGCCCGGTGAAGAAAGCCAGGGGGTAAAATCGTCTCAGCCAGGCAGATTGGTACGTCAGTACAGCAAAAGCCGCGGCATGGCTCTTGGGGAAGGAGTACCCGCCGAATGCCTGCAGTTGCTCAAAGACCCGTTGTGCCGTCTCTCGATCAACACCTTTCTCCTCTGCTCCCTCTACAAACCGTTCCTGGAAGCGTGCGATCTCCTGCTGCGCCCGCTTATGCGACAACGCCCGGCGCAGGAGCTCTGCCTCCCCCGGCGTGAACCCGGACAGGTCGCGAGCTACTTTCAACACTTGTTCCTGGAATATGATCACACCTAGCGTCTCCTTGAGGGCATCCTCCAGGAGGGGATGGGAATAGCTGATCGGCTCACGATTCTCGCGGCGGCGTAGATAGGGATGGACCATCTGAGCCTGAAGCGGCCCGGGGCGAATGAGGGATATCTGAATAACCAGATCGTCGAAAGACCGGGGTTGAAAGCGAGGGATCAAGCTAGCCTGGGCTCTCGATTCCACCTGGAAGACCCCGATAGTCTCACCCCGGCAGAGCATATCGTAGACCTCGGGATCATCGCGGGTCAGTGCGGTCAAATCCGGCCTTTCTCCCGTCTGAGCTTCGATGATAGTCATGGCGTCCTCAATCGCCGATAGCATTCGCAACCCCAGGAGATCAACCTTGATCATTCCCGCGCCTTCCAAGGCATCCTTGTCCCACTGGGTAACCACCCGATCTTCCATGGTAGCGGGTTCCAACGGCACAACCTGACACAACGGAGGCCCCGAGATCACCATGCCGCCGTTATGGATGCCTAGATGGCGGGGGATGCCGACCAACTGAGGAGCTAGCCGTAGAAGATGGCGGAGCAATCGAGGGCTGAGGCTCCATTCAGTGGGTGGATCGGCATCCGCTGCCTCGACGAGCTCTCGCGGTATCTCTACGCTATGGACCTCTTTTCTATCGACCGTGTCCGCGACGAGCCGTCCCCGGACGAGATCGAGAAGCTCGGGACAGACCTCTGTCAGCCTCTCCACCATGGGCGGAGGAAAGCCCAGGGCTCGCGCTACGTCGCGCACCGCCGATCGAGCGCGAAAGGTGACGAGCGTACACGCCATCGCTGCATGTTCCTGCCCATACCGCTGATAGACGTACTGGATCACCTCCTCACGCCGGTCGGCGGCGATATCTATGTCGATGTCCGGCGGCGAACCTCGTTCGGGCGACAGGAAACGTTCAAAGACCAGATCACAGGCGACTGGATCGATAGGGCTGATATCCAGGAGATAGGCCACCAGGGAGTTGGCCGCGCTGCCCCGGCCTTGACAGGGAATGCCGGCCTGCGTGGCAAAGCGCACAATATCCCACACAATGAGGAAGTAATTGGCCAGTCCCATCCCTTGGATCACTGAGAGCTCGTGCTCCAAGACGTCCACGGGCGGATGGCACGAGTAGCGACGGTGCAGCTCCCGTTCACACAGCTCTCGCAGGTAAACGTCGGGGGCATGGGCTCCATAGCCCGGGGCCTTGGGAAGAACCTGCGGCCCTGAAGGTAGATATTCGGGGGCTGACGTACAGCGGGTAGCGATGCGCATGGAGTTCTCTAGAGCGATGGGAATGTCACCAAAGAGCTCCTCCATCTCGCACGGCGAACGTAGGACATATTCATCGTTGGGTCGCAGAAGATCCCCCGCATCTTCCAAAGTGGTGTGGTGGCGGATGCAGCGCAGTACGTCGTGAACGTCCCGCTGACGGGGATGGAGGTAGTGGACGTTGCCGGTAGCCACCACATCCAGACCAGTCCGGTCGGCCAGATCCACCAGGCCAGCGAGAAGTCGGTTGTCTCCCTTTCGATAGTGGCGCTGCAGTTCGATGAAGAAGCGCTCGGGCCCGAAGATCCGGGCATAGCTTCGGGCCACGCCCATAGCTTGTTCCTGTCTCCCCGCCAACAACAGCTGCGGGAGCTCTCCCCGTCGGCAGCCCGAGAGCGCGATCAAGCCTTCAGCGTGAGCAGCCAGATCACCTTTCTTCAGCTTGGCTACGTCCTTATCCTGATCCTGCCGCGCCAACGTAATCAGGTGACAGAGATTAGCGTACCCGTCCGCAGTCTCCACCAGAAGCACCAGATGCGAACCGTCTTCGAGAGTCATTTCGGCACCCAGGAGAGGTTTGACTCCTGCCTCCTGTGCTGCCTTCACGAAGCGCACCGCGCCGTACAGCGCATCATGATCGGTCACGGCCAGTGCAGGAATCCCCAGATGGGCAGCCTGGGTTGCCAGTGCTTCGGGCGTGGAGACGCCATCAAGCAAGCTGTGACTTGAGTGAGCGTGGAGCTCGGCATAAACGGGGACTGAAAACCCCCGCCCTCCGCCCCCCTCGGAGCACCGCCTGAGTCGTCGATCACTCAGATGTGGCGACGTTCCAATAACCATTGGTTGGCCTGCACTTCGTGGAACACGACCCGCATCTGCCCATCGTCAAGCTCTAGGCGGAAATAGTCTCGCTCAATGGGTTGTTCCCACCACTGCCTGCGTTCTCGCCAGAGCTCGTGGACACGCCGTACCTCTCGAAGACGGTCGCGCCACACAATAGCCCTGGGTAGACCATCCCGAGCAGTCGTGACTTGTATGGGGCAGGGTTGGGGTGGGACAACCAGCGAGGCAACAACGACGGACAGCTTCCCGAAGCGCTCCCACAACTGTCTTAGCGTCTCACGCAGTGTCCGATCGAAGGTGGAGACCCCTTCGGACGGGGCGCTGCTCAAAAGGGCCAGTTGGGTAGTGCCCAGATGGAGGGGGCGCAAAGGGTAGATGGTCATAGAGAGATCAGCCACCGGGCCGCTGATGTCCAACCTTTCCACCATGCGAGCACTCAGACGAGAGAGCTGGTCAGCGCTGGATGATGGGGGTTTGACCGATCTGCCGATTGTATGCCGCTCGCCACACCCTTCCTCGACCTCCAACCGTATCCCTTCGGCTTGGTATCCCCGACGATTGAGTTCCTCAGCGAAATCGCCCGTCAATCGCTCCACATGAGTCAAGAGCGATGCCCGGTCTCTCACCGGATTGATGAAAGCGTGTGCCCCCGAAAGCTGGAGCGGCGGAGCATCGGCATGCACCGGCAGAGCATCTATCCCACATGCCATGTCATGCAGAGGGCCAGCCTGGCTGCCGAACTGGCGGATCACTGCCAGACGGGGCAGCATGGCAAGAGCACCGAGGGTTCGCACGCCCAACAACCGTAGACGGCGCTCCATCTCGGGGTCAAGGGGAAGGGTGGAAATATCGAGTGGGGAAAGGAAAGATCGTTCCTTCTCAGAGGAAACGGAATACACTTCCCCTGGCTGGGCAGCGTGCGCTGCCTGCTCAGCCACAAATCTGCCGCTGCCTAGTCCGACTCGCACATCCAGCCCGGAGGCGTTGATCATCTCATAAGTCAGATGATGCGCCAGCTCGGCATCATCGTCAAACCGGCGTTTAAGGCTGGAGATCTCAACGAGTACCAGCCCGAGATCGACAGTTTCTACGCTCGGCGTGAAGCGCTTGGCACTATCGACCAACATCCTATGAACGGCATCGTACGCCTCTCTATCGGCAGGCACGAACCGAGCCTCAGGACAGAGGGCTTCGGCCTGAGAAAGGCGCATTCCTGGTTCCACCCCCGCCGCCGCTGCCTGGGCGCAGCAATCAAGCACCGCGCCAGCGTCCCAGCGCCGCCCTCCGACCACCAATGGCGCACCGATGCGGGCTGGATCGCGACGCCGCTCTACTTGCACCGGAAGATGGAGAATCAGCAGACAAGCCACTCGCATTCCAGCAACCTACCTCTTGTTCCGTCCCGTATAGAACATATGTTCTATTATAGAGCAGAATGAGGGATTGTCAATTGTGGAAGGTGCGAATCGGGCGTGGCTGCCGGGTAGCGCCGGCACTAACGAAATGCCCAGCCCCTACCCGCTATCCTGTTGGAATTCTACGGGATTGTGGTAGAGTACGGGTGAGTAGCGTACGGTGCAACAACCATCAGGATGGTGTGCTCCGGTCACCTGCCGCCCGTAACAGCATGTTCGAATCCAACACACATCAGGAGGCCACAGTGAGCGTTCAAAGAGCCTATCCTCTGATTGCGTTCCTTCTGCTGCTTGTTGTGGGATGCACGATTCAGCCTGGCGAGGCCTCCGATCTCATCCTCGGGCAAGAAGAGATTCCCCTCTTCACTTCGGCAGCACAGATCGTGGCGACAGCCATCGAAATCATAGGCATCGCGGTCATCGTGAAGGGTGCTCTGGCGGCCACCATAGCCTTCGTGCAAGACTCCATCGCCAGATTCGTCGTTCAAGAGACGTGTCGTGCTTGCCGTCACCATCTGGGCACAACAATCCTTCTCGGCCTGGAGTTCTTGGTGGCGGCTGACATCATCCGCACCGTTGCCGTACACCGCACGTTCGCCAACGTCGGGATCCTGGCGGCCATAATCGCTCTTCGCACCTTCCTGAGCTTCGCCCTCGAGATCGAGATCGAGGGACGTCTGCCGTGGAAACCGGACAATAGCTGACTCGCCCCCATTGTCACACGCGCTCAGAATAGGGCCATCTGCCCTGTCGGTGGCCCAAGATCCGTGCCCCCCACGCCCAGCAGACGAACGGGACGCCCTGATTCCCATGCCTGCGACAGCAATACCAGCGCCGCGCTGTAGATCCTCACCGCATCAGCCGTGGGCACATCCAGGCTCATCTGACGACTCAGCGTTTCGAAGTCGTCATACCGCAGCTTGATCGCTATCGTTCCTGCTGTGGCACCAGCCCGGTCCAGCCGCTCCGATACATCCTGACTCAGTCCCCAGAGTTGTTTCTTCAGCGCATCCATCTCCCGAAGGTCTCGGCCGAACGTCCTCTCCCGACTGACTGACTTCCGCCTGTGCTCCGTCACCACCGCGCGCCCGTCCATCCCCCGAGCCCGCCGCACCATCGCCGCCCCGTGCTCTCCGAACCAGTCCACCATCTCTCGTTCGGACAGGCGCGCCAACTCGCCCACTGTGGTCACGCCCATCTCCACCAACTTCTCTGCGGTCACCGGACCGATTCCCCAGAGCACCCGCACCGGCAGTGGTTCCAGGAACGCCGCTTCTTCGCCTGGGCGAACGACTGTCAGACCGCCGGGTTTGTCGTAGTCGGATGCCACTTTGGCCACCAGCTTGTTGGAGGCCACGCCCAGTGACGCTGAGAGCCCCACGTCTTCCTGCACGCGCTCCTGCAGCCGCCGTGCCATCCCTGCCGCATCATCCCATTGATCCAGTTGGTCCGTCATGTCGAGGTAGGCTTCGTCAATGCTGACCTCTTCAATGACGGGGGTCGTCCTGCGCAGTATCTCCATCACCTGGCGGGAGTATGCTCCGTAGATGTGGAACCGAGGGGGGAGGACGACGGCCTTGGGGCATAGCCGCACCGCCTGGTACATAGGCATCGCTGAGTGGACCCCGTACTCTCGAGCTGCGTAAGAGGCGGCAGCAACGACTCCTCTGCTCTGCGGTCTCCCACCTACCAGGATCGGCTTGCCCACCAGGTCGGGGTTCTCAAGCATCTCAACGGCGGCATAGAACGCGTCCAGGTCCAGGTGGGCGATGACCCGATGATGTTCTGAGGCCAGAGGGCTCCATGTCTCTCCCTCTTCCTGCCCGGAGAGAGGCCCAATGTCGAGATCCAGTCTGGGGGTGTCGCTCACGTTGCAGGCTTCTCCTCCAGTTCGCCGGGGGCAGCCGGTCGCTGCCGATGGCGACAATCGGGGTAGTTTGAGCAGCCCCAGAAGATGCCCATCTTCCCCCTCCGTTCGACCAGATCCCCGCCACACTTAGGACACGTGCCCACTGCCAGGGGAGCGCTCCATTCGCATCTTGGATAGGTCGAGCATGCCCGGAAGGGGCCGAACTTCCCTGTGCGGATCACCACCACGCCTCCACACTGGGCACACGTCTCTTCGGTCGGTGCCCGTCGCCCGGTCATGCCCTTCAGGGGCGCGGTCCACTTGCACTCAGGGTAATTCGAGCAACCCCTGAACTTGCCGCGGCTTCCCTCTCGCATCATCACGTCCCCACCGCATTGGGGGCAGTTATCCCCGGCGGGTCTTACCCCATTCTTCCGCCGCGGCACCGCGATAGTCTCCTTCCGCGCTGCATTCTGCGCCGTCGTGACAGCCTCCTCAAACGGTGCGTAGAAGGCCCGCAGCACCTCACCCCGCGTTCGTTCTCCCCGGGCAATACGGTCCAGATCCTCCTCCATCTCTGCCGTGAACGCCACGGCAAAGAGATCGGGAAACTGCTCCACCAGGAAGTCACACACCACGCGGCCGAGCGGCTCGCTCCGGATCGCCCTCCCCTCTCGTCTCACGTACTTGCGCTTGAACAGCGTGCCCACAATCCCCGCGTAAGTGCTGGGGCGGCCGATCCCGCGCTTCTCCAGCTCCTTGATCAGGCTCGATTCGCTGAAGAGCGCGGGTGGCTCGGTGAACCGCTGCTCCGGGACTGCCTCGTGGAACAGCAGCGGCTCCTGAATGGTCAGCGGCGGGAGATCCTGGTTGGCGGCCCCCAGTAGGTCGCTCGACCGCTGCGACCAGCCAACCGGGTACACTTCTATGAAGCCCTTGAACAGCAGCTCTCGCCCGCTGGCCCGGAACAGGTAGGGCAGGTCCTCTCCGCCATCCGCACACACGACGTCCACGGTGGTATCCGTGTACGCGGCCGCCTTCATCTGGCTGGCGATGAACCGTCGCCAGATCCATTCGTACAACGCAGCCTGGTCAGATGTCAAGCATCCGCGCAGCGCCCTGGGGGTGCGCTGGGAGGATGTCGGTCGAATTGCTTCGTGGGCCTCCTGGGCCACTCTTGACTTGGTCTCATACCGAGGCGCCCTCGATGGGACGCGGTCATCGCCCCAGTACTGGGCGATCACCTGGCGGGCTTCCTCCTGTGCCGACTCAGCGACGTGTGTGCTGTCCGTCCGCATGTAGGTGATCAAACCGATCGTCCCCTCGTTGGGCACATCGACTCCCTCATAGAGTTGCTGGGCGACGCGCATGGTCTTGCTGGCATCCCACCGGAGCTTGTTCGCTGCGTCGCCCTGCAGCGTGCTCGTGGTGTAGGGGGGGTAGGGACGACGTTCTTTTCGCACCCGCTCGATGTTCAGCACGCGATAGTCTGCCGACAGGATCTCGTCGATGATCGGCTGCACGTCACCCTCGCCCTTGAGATCGGCCTTCTTGCCACTGACCTCGACCAACCGTGCGCGGAAGCGGTGGTCTTGATCGGTGACTTTGGACAGCTCGATCTCAAGCAGCCAGTATTCCTCAGGATCGAAGGCCTCGATCTTCCGATCCCGTTCCACCACTAACCGCAGCGCCACCGTCTGTACCCGCCCGGCGGAGAGTCCCTTGCGCCCCTCAATCGTCCTCCACAGCACGGGGCTGACTTTGTAGCCTACCAGCCGATCCAGGATGCGGCGCGCCTGTTGAGCATTCACCAGGCCCAGGTCGAGGGATCCCGGATTGGCCAGGGCGGCCTTCACCGCTGGGCGCGTGATTTCGTGGAACGTGACGCGGCGAGGAGCCTTGCTCTGCAGTACGGATTGGATGGCCTCGACCACGTGCCAGGCGATGGCCTCGCCCTCTCGGTCGGGATCGGTCGCCAGGTAGACGAATCCGGCCTGAGCAGCGGCTTCCTTGATCCGCCCTGCCACCTTTCTGCCTCCACGGCGGTACCAGTAGGTCGGACGGAAGCCCTGTCCCACGTCCACGCCCAGCTCCTTGGGTGGCAGGTCGCGGATGTGGCCCATAGTGGCCACCACCCGATAGCCACGCCCGAGGAAGCCTCGTAGTGCCTTCGCTTTGGTCGGAGACTCGACGATGATCAGGTCCATGGACTCGCTCCGGCTCTCCCGCGCGATACGAGCTGCCACTCCATCGCGAAGCCGAACGCCGCCTGTCGGGAGCGCCCCTCTGCTGCGCCTATCACGTGGAACCCCGCCCCGGCCTCGACGCCACCACGGACGGAGGCGACGCCGTTACGGCCCGCAGTTCTCACGTCGGGAACCCCTGATGCGCCCCGCTTGCCGCTAGAAGATGCGAAGGCGCCCCTGGCACTGTCGCCGCGCGGCGAACAGAGAGGTGAGCCACGAGCCCACGACTGGCCCGCGATGGGATCCAATGGTTGTCCGAGGGCGCCGATGAGCAAACACGTACCGCGAATCAGCGCGCGGGCTGCCCCCAGCCTGGCCTCTCAGCGCCCTGACCGCGCATTCAGCATCCGAACGGGACCTTACCCAGCCTGCAGTGCCGCTCCTCCGGGTCAGGGCTCAGGACGCAGCATCTGGCAGATCCTCATCCTGGCTCTCGGGTAGTACGTCACGTCTGCGCCCACCAGCGACGGGCGGGCCGATGATGTTCATCTCTGTCATCACTTCCATCAAACGCGCCGCCCGCGGATAGCCGACGTGCAGTCGCCGCTGCAAGAGCGAGGCCGAGGCGGTTCCCCGCTCTCTCACCAGCGAAATGGCGCGCTGCAGCATCTCCTCATCCACGTAGTCAGGGTCGTATGGGTCGTTCTCGTCGCCGACGGGTCTGTCGGGCCCTATGATCTGCGTCCAGGGACTCGTCTCCTCGACCGGACCCGTCTCCTTTCGCCAGAACCCCATGATGCGATCCAATTCCTCTGATCCGACGTAACACCCCTGCACCCGTACGGGATGACTGGCATCTGCCGCCAGGTAGAGCATGTCGCCATCTCCTAGTAGGGTCTCCGCTCCCTGTGTATCCAGGATGACCCGTGAGTCAACCTGGCTTGCGGTGGCGAACGCGATCCGTGCCGGGAAATTCGCCTTGATCAGGCCAGTGATGACGTCGGTGCTGGGACGCTGCGTCGCGACGACCAGGTGTATCCCCGTAGCCCGGCCCATCTGTGCAATGCGACATAATAACTGCTCTACGGCCTCCGGCGCCAGCATCATCAGATCGGCCAACTCGTCGATCAACGCGACAACTCGCGGCAGCACCGGCTTGTCTTGCTCGGTCATCCTGCGATTGTAGTCGTCAAGATGGCGCGCCGAAGCATCGGCAAATCTTCTGTAGCGCTCGTCCATCTCCAAAGCTACCCACCGGAGGACCTTGACGACCCGCTCCAGGTCAACCTCGACCTCTCCGTAGATGTGGGGCAGCCCGTTGAAGCGGACCAACTCAACCATCTTCGGGTCAATCATCACCAAGCGCAGATCGTCCGGGGTGTTGTTGCAGATCAGGCAGGCCGTGATCGACTTGATGCACACGGACTTGCCGGAACCGGTCGTCCCGCCGATCAGCAGATGTGGCATCTTGGCGAGGTCTGCCACAACTGCCTGGCCTGCTACATCGTGCCCCAAAGCGATAGCCAGAGGCGAATCCACCGTTCGAAACGCCTCCGAGGTTAAGACCTCGCGGACGCTGACGACCTGGATCTCCTCATTGGGTACCTCGATGCCCACGAAAGGCCTGCCGGGCACGGGAGCCTCAACGCGCAGGCGAGGTGTAGCCAGCGCCAGAGCAAGGTCGTCCGATCGCTGGCTTATTTGCTTAACACGCACTTTCCGCTCGCTAGAGCCGGCCCGCTCCACGAAGCCCGGCTCGACGCCAAACTGAGTGACCGCCGGCCCCATACGTACCTCGACGACCTCCACGGGCAGCCCGAACTGCGCCAGGGTCTCCTTGATGATCCGTGCCTTTCTGCGCACCTGCTGATCCGTCAAGGGGGGGCCCTCGGATTCGTCCAGCAGGCTGATAGGCGGCAGGGCGGATTGGCGTCGCCGTTCGGCTGTCCTACGCTTGACCATGGACTGCGACGATGGGCTTGGTGATTGGGGCGGGTTAGTCCCGTTCGGGTCAATGGCAGACGTAGGTCTTCTCTCCGGGGGTACCGTCGACTCCCGTATCGTCCGCTTGCGGGCACGCTGCGCCCGATAGGCAGCAATACCCACCTGCACCACTTCCATAGTTTGCCTCAGATCATCCGTCGTCACGTCAAAGGCAAGCGCCAGCCCCACGGTCAAGAACGCCCCCAGCACAACCACCGCGGGCAACCATCCCAGATAGGTCAGGAGGTGAACCGAGATCCCCCACCCGAGTAGTCCCCCACCAGCGCTATGCTCCACCAATGCCCATGGATCGCCCCCGCCCAGTATCACGTGAGTCAACCCCAGCAGACTGAAGAACACCAGCTCGGCACCGACGCAGGGACGCCATCGCCACAGAACTGACTGATCCAGGAGATACTGGAGCCAGAGAAGACCCGCCAGGACGATCGAAGCGCCGACCGGGTAGATGCCCCAGCCCGCCAGATAGCGTAGAAGATCGACCCATGCGTTGACCCAACGGCCGTCGGCGACCCCGAACACGGCCAACAAGGTGATCGCGCCCAGCGCGATCACCAGCAGTGCCATCATCTGCTGGAGTAGCGGGCTGACCGGGATCGATCCCGGCTGCCGCGGTCCTCTGCTCTTGGTCATAGCCGTCTACCCGTCATACGCCTACGCCTCAACCTCTTGCCCGTCGGAGTCCAGGTCCTCATCCGGTACCTGTACGCGCTGCAGCCGCAGTCCCATTCTGCGTCGCGCTCTGTCGACGTCGAGCACCTGAACCGAGACTCGGTCACCCTCCTGTAGGACGTCGCGCGGATTGTCGGCGCCGCCTGACGGCAACTCGGAGACATGGACCAGACCTTCTAGGCCCTCTTCCACCTGAACAAACGCACCGAAGTCCACAACGTGGGTGACCGTCCCATCCACGAGCTCACCAACCGCGTACCGCTTGTCGACGGATTCCCAGGGGTTGGGCTGGAGGCGCTTGATGCTTAACCCGACTCTCTCCCGCTCCGCTTCGACGTTCAACACGTAGACTTCCACGGTCTCCCCGACCTGCAGCACGTCAGCAGGATGCCCCACCCGGCCCCAGGACATTTCCGAAATATGGATCAACCCCTCGAACCCACCCAGGTCGACGAAAGCACCGAAAGAGCACAGGTTGGTCACGCGTCCTTCGCAGACGTCACCCGGTTCCAGGGTGCTCCATATCTGCTCCCCAGTTCCCTCGACAGCCTCGCCGGTCCGCTCTGAGAGGACGAGTCGATTGCTGGTTGCATCCAACTCGATGATCCTTAGTGGTAGTCTAGTCCCGATCAGGTGGCGCAGCTCCTCCTGTCGCTCCTCTTCCCCCCCTGAGGTAGGCAGACTCCCCAGATGAGAAGCGGGAACGAACCCTTGGAGTCCTTTCCACCCCACGAGCAGCCCGCCCCTGTTGCAACCGACGACCGGCAGCTCCACAACCCGGCCCTCGTCCATCAGAATGCGCGCCTCTCTCCACACATCGTCAGCGCTGTTGGCCTCGCCGGCGCCGGCATGGGTCGCTGATTGCTCTGTGATCTCGTGATCCCACCGGCCTGGGTCCCGCGCAGCGAACGCCGCCCCAATATTCGCCCCGTCGCGCAACAATGACTGCCAGTATTCCTCGCTAAGTGGCGCGTTGGGTGGGATCCATTTTCCCCTCTGTGCCATATCTGTGTCGCCTCCTACTGTCCACCGCCGCCCCTCACTTGCCCTGGCCCTTCCCCGTCCCCTCGTCGCCGGTCAGGTAACCGCGTCAACCATCGGTTCGCTGTCCATCATTGTCAGTTGCCCTCATCCATCCCGCGTAGTCCTTTCCTGCTGATTCCTCAACTCCTCCTTTTCCATCTCCGCCACCATCTGCGCGGCGGCCCTGATGGCCACACGCTGCTTTCGATATAGGTTGGACTCGCTCATGGCCAGGCGATTCGCCACGTCTCGGACCTTATGTCCTTGGAGGAACTTCAGATCCAGGATGTTGTACAAAACCCATGCTGGCGCCGTCATCTTACGATCACCTTCTGGTCGCAGTCTCTCAATGGCCTCACGAAGCACCGACCGCAGGCCTTTGATGACATTTCCGTCTTGCTCCCGGGTTGCCCGTTCGACAACCTCCAGCGCCATCAAGGGGTTCGTCGTCAGCTTGGGGCCGCCCCAGTAGTGCTTCAGCGCATCGTGCACCCACTCCCGTAGTTCGCTGGACTCCGCAAGGTTGAACTCTGAGAGTGCTTGATCGCCGACGTAGTGAATCATGCCACGCCGCCGCTGGATGTCCTCAATCTCCGGCATGATCCGCTCCAGGGCCCCGAAGATGCCTTGCTGCAGCCGTCGGTCCTCCAGGGCCACGGATGCCTGTGCCAGCAGAGTCTCCACCCCTACCCTCTCTTCCGCTGTCAGATCGGGCTCGGGGCCGCGGGCTGCTATCCCAAGTACTCCCAGAATCACACCCTCATCTTGGGTGGAGCGCAGGGGTGCGAGCCAATAGCCGTTCCAGACGAACAGATCGCCGTGTCGCTCAAGCCGAGGATCGTGTGCTGGCGCGTCCCCGTCGCCTGACTGCGGCGTCGGATTCGCCTCTGCGCAGACTTGGTCGAGCGACGCTTGCCAGGCCTCGAAAGAGAGTGCTCCGAGACGGCTTGGGCCCAGATCCCCACACACGACCTCTAGATGGGGCTTCCCGTTGTCTAGAACGGCCACAAAGGCGGTGTCGACACGCAGCAACTCGCACAAAGCGGTCAGCACGTTTTCCAGGAACTGATGAAGGTCAGTAGAGGTCAATAGTCGACTCGATAGTTGCTGGATCCACTCGATTTCCTCCCGATCCTCCATATAGAGTGCCCGATCTATCAGCGGTTTGGCCAGCTCCACACTGATCTGCAGGAGCAGGATGACGCCTACCACACCGAACAGCATGATACGATGGCTCGGGAGTCCCAACCAGCCTTCCGCTTGACCAGTCACGACGATGATGATCACTACTAGCGTGGCAACGAACGGCGCTCGTAGCAGAAAGTGGACGATGCGGTGCTTGACCACGCGGTCCGGCGTCAGCGCACCAAACGAGACCACGCTGTAAGAGAGCATAACCAGCATAAATCCGACCCCGAGGTTCCCCAGTACCAAAACCACCCAGAGGACAAGCCCCGGTGTCGAGGTCGGCCATCCGGTTAACAGCAAGTATGGGAAGACACCAGCTGCCGGTGCTGCGAAGGTCACGGCCAGGTACGTCATGCGACGTCTCGACGTCGAGGTCAGGCATCGCCGGCGTGCCCTCAGTACGTTGGCCGCCCCCCAGCCGACGGCCACCAAGAAGTAGAGAGAGAAAAGGGGGAACAATGAACCGGGCAGCAAGTGCACCCCTCGGTGAGTCACCGCACCACCCTTAACCACCAGATCACTGAACGCCACCGCGAGCAGCAATAGCGTGCTCATAACGTAGCTCGCGCGCACGGCGATCATCTGTGTCCTGTTTCGCTCTCCCGTTGTGGTTAGCAGCGCATGGGAGAAATTCAAGTACGCTGCGGGTGTGAAAGCGATCCCAATCCATTGGATCCCCAGCCAGGGTCGGGCCACCTGCCAGTCCTCGACATCGAACAGGGCTAGGTCAGTGAAGTACGTGAGGAGCACGCATCCCAGCAGGAAAGCAAAGGTACGCGCCACGCTGTTGCGACGGCTGTAGATGAGCAGGTAAAGCAGCAGAGCAAAGGAGAAAATGACGATGCCCGAGGTGAGCACCACGTTGAGCCACTCGAACAGCCTAACAACATCTATCGCCAGTAAGAGATCCATCAGCCCACTAGGCCCATATCCGGCCGACACCACACCGCAACCCAAGTAGCCAACGGGAGACGCTCTCCGCCGACCACCTACATCGTCCCACTACCTGTGACCAACCGATGGATTATCGCAGTTTTCCGGTAAAAAAGAGCGCGATGTCGTCGTTAGGCCAGTAGTGCTCATTGTAGCCAGAAAGGGTCAGTCCGCAAGCGTAACAGAACGCAATGGCTGGGTAGTTCTTCGTGTGCACCTCGACCATCATCCTGCCCAGCTCACGGTTTTGCCCCCAGTGGGCGGCAGCTTTCAGCAACGTCGTTCCAATCCCGCGGCGCCGTTTCTCGGGCGCCACCACCAGGTCTCCTACCCAGACCAGTCCATTCTCCGGCCGGGCTGTCCACGCCACGTACCCTGAGACCCCATCGTCCGTCTCCAGCACAAGAAACCCGTCTCGATCCTTCCAGCCGGCGAGCAGGGCCTTGCCTTGACGCGGGTACTCAACCCTGATCTCCCTGGGCAGACGCACCGTCCGAAACGACACTGCCGGCATCGCGCTCTCCAGCCGGTTCTCCATCTGCCAAACACGGTCGGTCGTGCCTGAGTGATCAAGTGCCCTGCAAGGCACTAGGTCTTCGGGTTCAGCGGGACGGACCAGCATCCACGAACTCCTGGCGTTGAGTCACAGCACACCTCGCGTTTCGCATTCTACCATCAGCATACACGCCATGCAAGCGACCGCGATCCTGCATCTCATAGGCGCCGCCCGCACGGGACTCCCATTCCCGTTATCGCCCGTTCCCGCCAAGTTGCTCCAGCCACTTACCAACCCTGGATTCGATCTCCTCACGTGAGGTGCGGCCCACGTCAAACCACCAGATCTCGGGGTCGTCGACGTTAAACCAGTTGTACTGATGACGGATGAGACGACGAAGATCGGCCTGGATCTGTGTGATCACCTCATCGAGCGACGCGTCACCCGCGAAGTAGGGCTCAAACTCTGCGTAGCCCACCGCCGACATAGCCGGGAGAGTCCAGTCGTATCCCCGAGCCACCAGCCGACGGATCTCTTCCAACAGCCCCGCGTCGAGCATCAAGTGGAGTCGCCTATCGACACGCTTGTAGAGTCTGTCACGATCCATAGTCAGTCCGATTTGCTGGACCGTGTACAGCGGCGGCTCCTTTCCCCTCTGCTCGGAGATAGGCCGCCCGGTGATCAGGCAGACCTCCAGCGCGCGTACGACCCGTCGGACGTTGTGCGGATGGATCTCCTTCGCCGCATCCGGATCGAGTCGCTCGAGCCATCCATGGAGCGCGTGTGAACTCTCCTGCTCAGCCACCGCTTCCAGCTCATCTCGGAGCTCGGGCTGAGGAGGTACCCGGGGAATCCGCCAACCCTCGACGACGGCCGACACGTACTGGCCGGTGCCTCCCACCAGCAACGGTAGCTTGGCCCGCCTGCGGATATCCTCGATAGCACCATACGCTAGATCCTGATACTCAGCCAGTCCCACGATCTCATCTGGATCGGCGATGTCGATAAGGTGGTGCCGAACCCGAGCGCGCTCCTCCGGTGTTGGTTTGGCTGTGCCGACATCCATCCCCCGGTAGAACGAACGCGAATCGGCGCAGACAATCTCGCCGTCGAACGATTCCGCCAGATGAAGCGACAGGGATGTCTTGCCCACCCCGGTGGGACCGACGACGGCCAGCAGGGGCGGGGCGAGCTTCCAGCATCGACACACGTCTAGCCGCCGCGACTACACGCTCTACGCCTACTGTAGGATGTTCTCATAGACGTCCACCCGCAGCAACCGACCAGCTACGTCCATCTCTACCGCCACCAGGCCAATGCTCCAATCGATTTCGTACACGTTCTCGTCGTGCTCGGCAAGGTACAGGCACGCCACGTCCACCATCCTTTCTATCTTGGTCGCGGTGAGCGACTCCTCGGGGACGCCGAACTCGCGGCCGCGCCTTGTGCGTACTTCGAAGAACCTCCACGTTTCGCCACAGCGGGCTACGACGTCTACCTCGCCGATCCAGCAGCGCCAGTTGCGGCTGACCACCTCGTAACCCCGCCGCGTAAGCTCTCGGACCGCCACGGATTCGCCCAACCTTCCCAGCCTGGCTCGTTTGTGACTCATGTCGATCATCAACAGCGAGGAGACAACGCAACCTCAGACGCGCCGGCTGGTAGTATTCCGACTAAGCATCCCAGTTAGGTATCCTCGCCTTCCTCCACCAGGGAGCCGTAGTAATCGCAGACCTCACGCAGTATGCAAGCCCCGCAGTCAGGGTTCCTTGAGTGGCAGATGGCACGGCCGTGGGCGATGAGGTTGAGATGGAAGGAGTAGTAGATGCGCTCGGGAAGAAGCGCCTCCAGTAGAACGTGGGCTCTCTCCCGGCTGGTGCCCTCCGGGATGAGCCCCAGGCGCTGGCTCACTCTGTGCACGTGCGTGTCAACGGGAAAAGCCGCCCTGCCCAGGGCAAAGCAGAGCACAATCGCCGCAGTCTTTGGTCCGACTCCGGGAAGGTCAATCAGCCACCCACGGGCCTCCTCCGTGGGTAGGTCGTGCAGGAAGTCCAGGCTGATCGCCCCCGTTCTCTCCGTGATGCGATGTAGGGCGGATTGGATGCGCGGCGCCTTGGTCGGCCCCAGTCCCGCCGGACGTATCGCCTCGACAATAGCTTCCTCGCGCGCATCGCGGACTTGCTCCCAAGTGGGAAACCGTTCCCGTAACCGCTCGAAAGCTACATCTCGGTTGGTATCGTTCGTATTCTGGGAGATGATGGTGGATATCAGCGTGGCCACCGGATCGTGAGGGCTCCACACGTGCTCACCATACGCCTCTAGCAGTGCCCGGTGGACAACCAGGGCTTCTTCAGTGCTTGGGTTCATGCCGCGAGCCTGGCGTCGGTGTCCCGAATAAGAATCATCACCGTGATGTCGTCAAACTGATCGGCCGTCCCGCCGAAATCTTCACTAGCCTGCAATATCGTGTTCTCAAGGCCACGCGCTGAATCTCCTCCAAACCCCACCACAAGCTGGTGCAACCTTTCCTCTCCGAAGAATAACCCTTGCTCGTCTTGGGTGTCTATGATGCCGTCTGAGTGTATCACCAATGTGTCGCCGGCGTCCATCTCAACCATCCGCGCCTCCCAGGAGGCGCCGCGAACGGCTCCCAGCGCCATCCCAGTCCTGGTTAGGCTTTCGGTCTCTCCTTCGCTCCCGGCACGCCGGAGATATGGGGGACTGTGCCCGGCATTGCAGTAAGCCAATGTGCCGCTTCTCGGATCGAGGACGCCGTAGAAGACGGTGACGAACATCGTCACGTCCGTATCCATCAGGATACGCCGGTTGGTGACTTTCATAGCGAAGTCTGGTCGATCGTGGTACTCGAGGGCGTACGTGCGCAGTAGCGTTCGGGCCAGGGCCATGAACAGTGCTGCTCCCATACCTTTGCCGGCCACGTCAGCGACTACCAGGCCGAACCGTCCGTTCGGCAAAGGTATGACGTCGTAGAAATCACCTGCCGTCTGGTGCGCGGGCTTCAAGACGGCCCTCAACTGCCAGCCCGGAATCTCGGGCAATGAACCGGGAAGAAAACTGCTCTGGATCTGTCCCGCCAGCGATAGCTCCTGTTCCACCCGGTACAGCTCGGCGCCCTGCAGGGCCGAGCCGATCTGCGAAGCCAACGTCTGGACTGCAGGCAGAGCGCTGGCGACCTCTCCACAGCCCACCGTAGCGTTCGTCTCTCTGGCGAGCGCGACCCCACCGATAGGGTCGGGGCCTTCCGACTTGAGGATCGGCGCCGTGAGCAGGACACCGTTGTACGGACGGTCAACCGCCGCATCCTGTTCCTGCCAGGGAATCCGCTCGCCCGGCAGTAAACAGTGCGCACCGGATGTGGTTCGCAACCAGTCCCAAGCGACCTCCGGAAGCGGCGAGCAGCCGTCAGGATGACGACAGATGATCTGATCGGGGAACAGCCGTACCTCGATCTGTGACTTGGCGAACATCTCCGGCACGTGCTTTGACAGAATCCTCGACAGCGTGGTCGGGTTGACGGGGGTCTGGATGATGTCCCGACCGAGCTGTTCCAGCCTTTCGAGCTTGCGCAGACGCTGACGGCTCCGTATCGCTGTGCTGCCCAGCCTGCTAGCCAGCAGACTGGTCAGGAGCACTCCCCCGGCGAAGAAGAGAGTGATGCCCAACCCAAACTCAACGAAGAGCAACGCGGTCAAGATGGCGAAAGAGTCAGCCAGCAGCGAAAGGCCAGCTACAAGAGCCGGAGATGGGCCGAAGCTCGCTGTTCTTGGCCACTGACGGGATCCGTCTTTCCAGAAGACGAGCGCCGGCAGCGTAAACACCCGGCACAGGAAGTACCGTGTCGTCGTGGCTACCACTGCCGGGGTCAATGCGGCGAGCGTCGTACCACTGAGGGGAAGAGCCCCGCCCATTCCTCGATGCACAGCTAGGGCGACCAGGGAGGCGGTGATCCCGGTGAGCTCGACACTCAGTTCGCCAGCGTCTCGCCATCCTGCCGGCCCCGACAGGGGCCGAGAACGGGAGAACCAGTCAATCAGCGTTCCCGCGCCCCCCACCCAGACCCCTGTGGGGCCGAGCAACAACGCAGCCGACCACGAGAAGATCCCGTCCAGTGCCCCCCGAATCTCCACTTCGTCTCCGGAATCGGCTCGGACGAACAGCACGATGCCCCAGCGCCGCAGGAGAACCACGATCACCACGAAGAGCAGGAGCATCCCCCAGTTCTCTCCGAGGCGCGCCAGGTCGGTGACAGCGATCAACCAACCCAGTCCGAGCACTGCAAGGGGTAATGCGTAGAGGTGAGTGAGAACGTGCGCTGGCAAGCTGACGCTCTCCACACACTGGGTCCGGATTGCCCCGGGGTCCGGGTGATGCGGATCGACCGCACGACGCAGCCAAGACCGGAGGGGTCCCATTCTCGGCGTCACCTCTTCCTGCCCGCTTTCTCGATTGCTGTCCCCTGCCGAGCCCCGAAGCGAGGTCGAAACGGGTTCAGGCACTCCTTCTTTCAAAGCTGACCTCGACTTCCGCGTGTTCCTCCAGAGTGAGTCCCAGGCTGATGACGTGAGGAGCATCGATGACCGGAGCTTGGCGACGCCCGTCCACTCGTGCCTCCATCACGCGCCATCGTCCGGGCACGCTGAAGAGTACCCGACCGAACTGCCGACCACGTTTCCGCAGAACGATTCGGATCTTCGCTCGACCGTTTACGATCTCGAACTCGTAGTTCGTGATCTCGCTTGTGCCCTGGCAGACGTGAAATGTTGTGGTCAACAAATCGGGCCGATCGGAGACGGGCCGAAAGAGCAGAACCGCCGTCTCGTGGGGTTCATGGCGCTGAACGGTCACCGCGTCATCCACGATCCCTAGATAACGGCGGCGCCAGTAGTGGAAGACGTGATAGCGGCCCGGTGGCAGTCCCAGGTCATCCAGATGGAGGACCGTCTCGGTCGTCCGTCTCTTCCAGTTCATCACTCCGGCGACCCACCACTGCCCCCAGTCCCGCTCCACAGACAGCACAAACAGACGCGGCATTTCGTGCTCGAACAAATCGAGGGGGCGAGCGGAGATACCCGTCGGTGGCAGAGCTTGTCGTAGGTACTTCAGGCGCCCTGGTTCGATGGCCCGCAGATCGTCGGAATCCAGGGTCAACCCGCCCGATAACGCGACCATCGTCACCAGCGTCCGCACCTCATTCAAAACCAGATCCATATCATCACCGCGACCGCGAACCAGTAAGCAGTCGGGGTCGTTCGCCCAGAGACGCCCGTGAAACGGAGCGCGTGTAATGACGTTACGTAGCGCATTCTGGGTGGATACAGAGCTGAGATCGTGCCGCCAGACGGGATGCCAGTTCGGGTCGACATCGGGCCCGATGCGCATTCCGTCCACCAGGCCGACGCACGAGCCGAGTGGCGCCCCACAGCCGAGGAGAAAGGCTTTCGGCCCGATAGCCTTCCGGATGGCCTCCACGCCCCGCCGCACAGCCTGGGCGCGGGTAGCGGTAACATCACGACGCTTTCCTGCGTGCGCCGCCGCAAACAGGAAATCGATCTTGAAAAAGGAAGCCTCCCACTCCCGCTGCATCCGCTGGAACGTCGCTCCCAGCCACTCGAGGACTTCCGGGTGGGTGCAATCGAGTGCATAGCACGTCTTCCCCCAATGCTCCCAGCCAACGACCGGCTCATCGGTCTCATCCCGCAGAACCCAGTCCGGATGAGCAGCAAACAGCTGTGAATCGGCTGCCGCGCCGAAGGGGGCGGTCCAGATGCCGACCTGGCGCCCTGCCTGGCGGATCTCCTCCATCACCGGCTCCATTCCTGCTGGGAACTTGGTCTCATCCAGTGAAAACCAGTCTCCGATGGCGGTCTGATAGCCATCATCAATAAGGATCACGTCGAGGGGCAGGTCGTGCCCCTCGATGGCAGCCACGTTGTTCACTACGTCCTCGGCCGTGTTCTCTCCGTAGAAGGTATACCACGAACACCATCCAGTCGGGGGATCCTTCGGGATGCGACCTCCCATCTGAAGCCCTGTCTCAGTGCTCCACCACTCGAGAAGCTCCAGGGGATCTGGCCCCGCCTGTATCACCAAGAGCTCTGAGCGAGCTGAATCACCGGGCTCTAGCCGAATGCCATCGAAGTGGCATCTGGCGATTAATTCAGACCCATCCTCCTTGAGACGAACTTCAGCCAATTGCCGTTCCGTGGTAACAAATCCGACCAACAGCGCCGCCCGCCCTTGAGCAGTCGAAGTGGAGACCACCGTCACCCACTCCGATCCGATGGAGCCGTCGTCCCCGGGCCCCCAATGGGGCTGGTGCTGCCGCTGATAACCAGCGGTACCGGGTGTTGTGTGGAGGCCGTTCCCTAGATGGCGGGCGAAGGCGGGCGACCAAGACTGCCAGCCGTTCTGGTAGACACTCCACTTCCGAGGTGTAGCACCGAGATGGGGCATCGGGGCCGCAAGCACGTCAACTTCGTCGAGATAGGCTGGCACACTGCCCCGGTGGGTCACGCGCACCCACATCCGGTACCCCGGAATCTCGACACCGAATTCTCCATCCTCCGGTTGCCACCGCCAGATGAAGCGCAGTCCCTCAAGGTGGCGGGTGTGGTTCGGTTCGTCAAGCCGCATCACTCGACTCTCATCGCCCAGGCGGTAACGGATGATAGCGGCGCGGCCCGGCTCCGTCCAGACCGGCGTTCCCCCACCCACTGCGTTCCTCATCATCTCCCCCCTCTCTGTCCAGACAGACCCTGTGGTTCATTATAGCACAGCGAGCCGATTGGGAAAAAAGACGCATTATGCTATACTCTCTCGTCGGGCAATGGGGCTGTTCCCGACTGTCGGTAGAGTGGGTATCTAAGTTAGGACACTGAGGGCATTGGAGACGCCTTCCGAGTTAACCGCGGCGCCCAGCTTGGGCAGCCCGGCCGCACAGCACTCAGAATGGAAACAGGAGCCGATGCAGCACTTTCTGTTCGTAGTCAGCCACGCAGCGCAGCG
>SKLM01000207.1 GCA_007123205.1 Thermoflexales bacterium | reverse complement strand
ATGAGCCCCGAATCCACCGTCGCATACTACCAGTACATCACGCGCACCTACACCGAGCGGTACGGCGATTACAGCTATCCCGAGATCTTGATCTACAGCGTGAGTTTCCAGACCTACGTCGATTGGCCTCGACAGGGGCGCTGGGACCTCGTAGCGCTGGGTCTAAGCGAGGCGGCTCGTGTGCTGCAGCATGCTGGTGCCGACATCCTTCTCATCGCCACCAACACCATGCACATCGTCTTCGACGAGGTGGCGGCGAGCGTCGATGTGCCCATGCTCAGCCTACTGGACGCCGTCGCGGAGGAGGTGCGTCGGCGGGACATCGACACGGTTGGCTTGCTCGGTACCGCCTTCACCATGGAGCACACCTTCTACCCGGATGCCCTGGCGGAGAAAGGCATCGCTGTCCTCGTTCCGAAGCCGGAGGGCCGCCAGCTCGTCGATGACGCCATCTACCAGGAGTTGGTCGCCGGCGTCATCCGGAATCGATCGCGTGACACCTTCGTCCGCATCATCGACGAGCTGAAGGCCCGCGGCGCCCAGGGCGTCATTCTCGGCTGCACGGAGATCCCGCTGTTGGTGAGCCAGGAGCATGTGGACTTACCCCTGTTCGATACCACACTGCTCCACGCCGACGCCGCCCTGCGGCACGCCGTCGAGTTCTAACCAGGCCGTCACAACGCTGGGTGCGTCATACCCCGCTCGACACATTGGTGGGATCCATACTCGGATCGGTGGGGTCGCGAGGCCCGGGTAGACCGATGGATCGTGGACGAAGCGATCCCTCAGGCGCGGGCTTTCACCGTGCGTCTTCCGCTCCGTTCATCACGATGTCGGGCGGCGTTCTCCTCAATCTTCTCCACCGGCGCTCTTTACGTACCGCGTGCGCCACAGCCGGAGCCACGAGCTGGGGTGTCGGAAGGCCGCCTCCTTGCCAGCAGCCGGATTAGATGTATCATAAGCCTGTGCGACAGCCCTTACAGAGTAAGCTGAAGATTGCGAATGTGAGCGAGAGCAGCTCGGATACCGACCAACCGCCGGTTGGCCCGTCCGGCCCAGCCGCCGTGCGTGGGGCTGCGGACCCCCTCCGGCACGAGTTGCTTAAGAACCGCAGTTTCGCGCTGCTGTGGGGCGGCCAGCTGATCTCTATGATCGGGCTCCAATGCCTCATCGTCGCCGGCATCACCCTCATCGCTGAGATTTCGCAATCCCCCCTGGCCCTGCTGATCCCGGCGCTCTGTGTGATGGCGCCTCAGGTACTCCTGGGACTGATGGGGGGTGTGATCGCCGATCGAATCAGCCGCAAGCGCGTCATGATCATCTCAGACCTATCTCGCGCCGTCATCGTCTTGATACTCCTCCTCGTCACCACGCCCGGGCAGATCTGGATCCTCTACGCGGCGGCGGCCGGTCTCGCTCTCGTTGGTGCGTTCTTTGACCCTGCTCGGAATGCCAGCCTGCCGAAGCTCGTACCTGACGGGTCTCTCATCGCGGCCAACGGTCTGATCCGGAGCAGTCACGTCATCGCCCTGATCCTTGGCCCCGTCATCGGGGGCTTCGCCATGGAGCTCTGGCAACCGTCGGCCATCTTTCTCGCCAGTGGGGCCTTTGTCATCTCTGCGGGGGCGGTTAGCCTGATGAAGATTCCGCCCAATGGTCGAGCTGCAGCCGAGGCCGGGCAGGGCAACGTCTTACGCGATGTCCGGGATGGTTTGGCTTTCATCCGTCGCAGCCGCGTGTTGCGGCGTGTGCTTGTGGTCACCGCTGTGGCCACGCTGGGGGCCGGCGCGGTGGTTCTCCTCGCCATCCCCCACCTGAAGACCACGCTCGGGGCCGGTGGCCTTCAATACGGCCTTGCTATGAGCGTGCTGGGCCTGGGCTCTCTGGTGGGATGTGCTCTGGTGACTCGAGCGGGTAAGGGGGTTGCGGCGACGACCCTGGTTGGCGGGATGCTCATTCTCGCCGGAGCGGCCATCGTGGCCTTCGCCTACGCGCCGGGGTACGCGGTGGTTCTCGCCAGCGTGGCGCTCATAGGCATGTGTCTCGTCGTCGCGCGGGGCACCCTGGATGCCCTCACCCAAATCATGGCACCCGACGACATCCGCGGCCGCGTCCAATCCGCCGTCCACATTCTGATCATCTCATCGACAGCGGTGGCTGCGGGCCTTGCCGCCGTCATAGGCTCGCTGGTGCCGCCCGAGCTCGTGCTCGTGGCGGCCGGAGCGACGACAGCCGCTGCCGGCCTGGCGGCTCTGCTGGCGCTCCGCGAGGCAGCCGAGGCGCTGAGCCCCATCATAGCTCAGCCATCCTGAATCGCTGTGACCCCCACTCCTGCCGGCGTCGCCTGGTCGTCTAAGGCCCCGGCATGCGAAATTGGAGTGAGGGGATGCCCGCCCACCCGACGAGTTCCTCAATAGCCGGAAGCACCGACCGAGCCTGGAAGCCATACACCATCTCCAGCAGCGAAGGTTGTACCCTCAACTCGATCACCCGGGGCTCGTCCACGATGTTCCCCAGCTCTGCAGCCCGTTCGATGGCGGCTTGCCGCGTTCCCACGCTATCCACCAATCCCAGGTCCTTGGCCTGCTGGCCTGTGTAGATCCGCCCGTCGGCCAGCTCGCGCACCGTTTCCCGTGGCAGACCCCGCGCCTCCGCCACCACCTCCACGAATCCGTCGTAGACCTGGTCTAGGATGTCTTTCCAGAGACCCTGTTCCTCCTCGGTCATCTCCCGGAAAGGACTTCCGATGTCCTTGGACGGACCGGAGGTGATGACGACTGCCTCTACTCCAATCTTCTCCATCAGCTCCTCGACGTTGAGGAATTGGCTGATCACCCCGATCGACCCTGTCAGCGTGTCGGGGTGCGCCATCACGTGGTCGCCTCCCAACGAGATGTAATACCCGCCCGAAGCCGCCGTCTCGTCCATCAACACTACCACCGGCTTCTCGAACGCCAGCAACGCGTTGTAGATCTCGTTCGATGCCACGACACTCCCGCCAGGGCTGTTGACCCGCACCACTACCGCTTTCACGGACGTATTGACATCCGCTTGTTCCAGCAGCGAGCGCACGCGCCTTGGCGTGATGCCCATGGTGATGAAGCTGTCGTCCTGGCCGGTCGTAATGGCGCCCTCCAGCGAGATCACCGCCACGGCATCGCCATTGCCCAGGCCGGGAATCGGCGCTTGAGCGAGACGGCCCAGCGCGGCCAACGTGATCATCCCGGTCCCGATGCAGGTGAGGACGGGCAGGGCGAACCCCAGCACGAAAGCGAGAAACACCCATAGAATCGGTCGGTCCTTCATCTACTCCTCCTGACTGACGAGGCGCAGGAAGCGCCTCTTGCCGATCTGTAGCACCGCCTCTTCGTCGATGATGAGCTCGGTGTCGATGTCTTCTATTCTCTCACCGTCCAAGCGCACCGCCCCTTGCTGCACCAGACGCCGGGCCTGGCTCTTGCTCGGTGCCAGGTCGGCGGCGGCGATCACGTCCACCACGTTCTCCGGCCCGGTCAGCGCATAGACCGGCATCTCCGCGGGGAGCTTTCGCCGCTGGTGCACCCGCTCGAAGCGCGCAGCGGCCCGGTCCGCAGCCTCGTCGCCGTCGAATATCGATACGATCTCCCACGCCAACCGCTTCTTCGCCTCCATCGGGTGTGTCTTCCCAGCCTCCATCTCGTCGAAGACACCCTCGATGCGCTCCGGCGCCCAACGCGTCAGCAGCTCGAACCAGTTGCGCATGGCTGCGTCGGGGATCGACATCGTCTTCCCGTACTTGACGTTCGCCGGCTCGTTGACCCCCACGTAGTTGCCCGTGCTCTTCGACATCCGCAGGACCCCGTCCGTGCCCACCAGGATGGGGAAAGTGAGACATACCTGCGGTCGCTGATCGAACGCCGTCTGCAGCTTCCGGCCTGCCATCAGGTTGAAGAGCTGGTCGGTACCGCCGATCTGGATGTCGGTCCTGAGCGCCACGGCGTCGTACCCCTGCATCAGAGCGTACAGGAACTCGTGGACCCATATGGCGTCTCCTTTCTCGCGCCTCACGACGAACTTCTCCCGCGCCAGGAACTGCTGGACCGTGAAGTGGCTGGCCAACTCGATCACGTCCCGAAACGTCAGGTCGGCTAGCCACTCATCATTGTAGCGCACCTCCGTCTCCTCCGGGTCGAGGATCCGATACGCCTGATCGACGTACGTGGCCGCGTTCTGCTTCACTTCCTCCATAGTCTGACGCGTGCGGGCCGCGTCCCGGTCCGAGGGGTCGCCGATCAGGCCCGTGAACGTGCCGATCAGAAAGATGGCTTGGTGGCCCAGCTCCTGGAATTGGCGCAGCTTTCGCATCGTCACGGTGTGGCCCAGGTGGATGTCCGGGGCCGTGGGGTCGTAGCCGCAGTAGACCCGCAGCGGGTCTCCCGATCGCTCCGCGTCGATCAGTCGCTCCCGGAGTTCCTCCCGCATATGATCCCTGGTCTGCTCGTCGCCAAACTCGGCGCCTCGCATCAGTGTCGCCATCTGTTCTTCAATGGTTGGTCTGGTCATAAAGATGCCTCGCTTTCTCCGGTCCGATGGACCCGCAGCGGATAACAAAAAACCCACCGCGTGTGGGTTCTGGAAGCTTCTGGATTGCGGCGCGATAGGCAGCAGCTACCGGCGGCCCCGCCGCAATCCTCCGCAATAGATGTACGCGCTGTCTATCCCGCCTACGTCGAAGATCATCGGCTGCTCCTCCTCACCGCTCTCGCGACCAATTATACCGAAACGGGCCACTTCGTCAATCTGTGACCCGGAGGGTGTCGAATAAGTCGCCGCCAGCCCGATCGGTGGGGAACACGTACCGTTGAGCCTGGCACTTTCGCCATAGCGTCCCTGTTCCGGTCCACTTCGCGCCAGAAGTGGGGGTCCGCCCTATGTGATCAGCCACTTGGAGTGTCTTCCAACACCCTCGACCCGCAGGCCGCCTGCCCAGCCGTCCTGGGTCAAACCAGTGCTGCGGCTCCGTCAAGCCGAATTGCGACCCTGGGGACCTCAGCCCCTGGGGCGAATCTCGGCAAATATCCGGCAAATACTTGACAAACCCTTGCAAATGTGGTACAATACCTAGTAAGTTACTAAGCTACAGCCGAATACCGGCTATCAGACCGAACAAGGAGACGAACGATGAACAGGTTCAAGATTCTCTTACCCGCAGCAGCCCTGCTGCTACTACTCGCCAGCGCCACCCCCGCCTTGGCCGCGCCGCCGCAGCGCGCGCCTGCGCCGGGCCCGGACTCGATCGCCGCGATCGCCATCGGCGCCGGCTTCGACGAGCTCGTCGGCGCCCTCGTATACGTCGATGAAGAGCTCGACGCTGGCCTGGTCGATCTGTTCCTGAATGGCACCGACCAATACACCGTGTTCGCCCCGACCAATGAGGCGTTCGAGGCGCTGTACGGGACACTAGGGATTGACGAGATCTCGGACTTGCCCGCGGAGCTCGTGCTCGACGTGCTGCGTTACCACGTCACTGAGGGCCGTCGTGCCGCGAACAGCGTCGTCCCGCCGGTTCGCCCTCGGGTGATCACCACGCTGCTTGGCGCCACGTTCACGGTCGACCGTGACGGGGTGATCACGGACATCGCCGGTCAGGAAGTCAATATCGTCGCGGCCAACATCTCCGCCAGCAACGGCATTATCCACGTGATCGACACCGTCCTGCTGCCCTTAGAGTGACCTTTGTTGCATCCGTCAGGATCGGGCCATCGGACAGGCTGAACCCGACCCGATCCTGACCTATCCCATCGATCGGACTTCAAAGCGCCGGCTACGCGTAGCAGGCGCTTGCCTGGTCCACTGGTGAAGCAACCGCAACGTGCGCCCCCTTACCGCTCCGGTCGGATCCGTGATCCGACCGCTGCCGCAGGCAGCCCGCACGTGCTGCCATCGCCGCCAGACCCCTAACCCCCGCCCGACCTGTCATCACCCAACAGCTAGCGACGCCAGCTGGAGCCGACCTCCGCATTGTCTCCCTCTGCCCCAGAGGGAGAAGCCCAGCCCGGCCTTACCCATCCCGCTGGCGACGGACAAAGACGCGAACCGAGCAGCCCTCCGTCAACCCTTAACCCATATCCCCAACCTGCGAGGGGATTCAACTTTCAACCTGCAACCTTCAACTTTCAACCTGCATCCTGCATCCTGCCACCCCCCGCGCCCTCACTCCACTCCCTCCCCGTCGATCTCGCCGCGCGCTTTCATCTCCTGGGGCAGCAGACTGTGGTAGATGAAGGCGTGAAGCGGAGTCTCAACCCCGGCCGCGCTCCCCAGGCGCACCACCGCGCCGCTCTGCGACTCCAGCTCCGAGGGTCGGCCGACCATCACGTCCCGCTGCATCGACGCCGTCCCCTGCGCAGGCAGCCCATCGACGAACCCTATCGTCTCGACCACCGCCTCCTCCGCCAGGTTCACACCCCGGGCCCGCGCCACGACCAGGATCTCCTCCATCGCCTGCTCCAGCATCTGACGCGTACCGGGGAGTGACCGCACCACCCCCACCGGTGCCCGCGTCACTGCTCCCACCCCGCTGAGCGCGGCGATGAACAGGAACTTCTCCCACATGGCCGCGCGAATGTCCGGTGGGATCACCGCCGACACGCCTTCCGCATCTCGAAAGGCCTCCCGCAGCGTCTCGGCCCGCTGGCTGCGGCGCCCATCCAGCTCTCCGAAGGCGATGGTGGGGCTGATGCCGCTGTGGCGGATGTGCCCCGGCCCCACGAGAGTGCTGAGGATCCGGCACAGTCCGCCCAGCACGTGTTCCTGACCCAGAACCGCCGCTAGTTGGGACGGCGCCTCCACTCCGTTCTCCAGCGGCACCACCACGGTATCCGGCCCCACCAGCGGGTGCATCGCGTGCGCGGCGTCAGGAACCTGCCAGGCCTTGACCGCCACCAGAACCGCGTCGACCACCCCCACCGACGCCGCATCATCTGTCGCCCGCGCTGGCTTGACGGTGAAGTCCCCTGCTATACTCGCGACTCGCAGGCCCTCACGTTGCATCGCCCGCAGATGGTCACCCCGTGCGATGAACGTCACCTCCTCCCCCGCCTGGGCCAGCCGCCCACCGAAGTATCCCCCCACAGCTCCCGCGCCAAACACCGCGATGTGCATTCGTCCACTCCTCCTCGGTATCAACCTCCGTCTCCCTCTCTCGAAAATAACCCTGCGACAGCTACTTCGATCCATCGTGGTGAGCTAACGCGCATGGACAACTCCCCTTTCTCTGCCCCTGCGGACCAATTCTGCGTCAACAATATCCCCTGTCCAGTTCTCGGCGGTCACCAGTCATCCTGCCACAAGCGTTCCTCCTCGCCGGTCTTCTCCCCTCAGCGAGAGCCCCGCCCAGGCCAAGCCAGCCGCCAGAATCCCCTCAGCCCCCGGGGAGAGGAAGTCGTCGCGCTGCGGCCGTGCGACGGCTGCCGTTTCCCCTCTCCCCCTGGAGAGGGCCAGCCCGGCGGCGCCGGGCTGTGAGGGGGGCCTACGCCGCCAGCGCGTAACGATTTCTCAGCAGGAGCCGCGCGACGAGAAATCCCGCGCCGGCCAGTGCCGTCAAGTTCAGGGTTCAGCTGAGCGGTGGCGGCAGCGACGAGGGATCTCCGGCGTCCGCAGCACTCCAACCTGCATGCCCGCTCCGGGCCGCTCACGCTGTCGCCCAGTTCCTCCACCCCTCGGCCTCCTCCTTCCTGACCCGCAGCGGGCCACTAGACACAACCCTGCCCGGTCCCACCTGTCCCGCTGGCGACGGACAAAGACGCGAACCGAGCAGCCCTCCGTCAACCCTCAACCCGTGCCCCCAGCCTGCGAGAAACCTCAACCTGCAACCTGCAACCTGCAACCTTCAACCTGCAACCTTTAACCTTCAACCTTCAACCGGCAACCTCCCCACCCCCGCTCCCCCGCTCCCCTGCTCCCCTGCCCCTTAGCT
>SKLM01000088.1 GCA_007123205.1 Thermoflexales bacterium | reverse complement strand
GGGATAGCTCAGCCATATGAGGCTCCGGGTCCTCTCGCTCGTGGGTGATGCCCCGATAAGCCTTGACGGAGAAGAGGAACCCCTCCGGGACTTTGGCCGCGATCTGGCTCAAAGTGCGCGCGTCCGGGATGCGGTAGTAGCTGAAGTTCAACTCGCAGGTCGGGAACTCCTGAGCGTAGTAGTTCAACCACTGGCGCTTTGGCAGATCCGCCGGATAGAACGGCCCCACCCAGTCGTCGTAACTGAAACCGCTGGTGCCGATATGGACTGTCATAATACCCCCCCGCCCCCTTCGAGGATGGTGACCGTGAACGATTGTGTATTATACCAAAGGCCGCCGTTCGTTGCACTTCCCCCGGGGACGGTTGTTCGAATGATGTTTCGCTGGTAGACTCCAGCAATTGTACCGCCAGCCAATCTGATGCGTTGCAGCGGGCAGGGAGGCAAGGATGTCTAACCATCTTAGATGCAAGGCCACAGACTGACGTAAGATCGGCATTGACGTTGGATGCTGGAGCACGGAACCAGCCGGTAGGGAGCACCGTACACACCGAGGGGGACCGGGGGCTCGGGTGAACCCAGCCCTTGGTCCGAGAATAGCGAGGAGGACAACGAGTGACAGCAACAGCGACGATCACCTGGCTCAAACAGCGGCAGTTTGTCGGGACGGACGGCACCGGACACTCGGTCGTCCTTTCTTCGCAGGACGAAGAGAACGGCGTCGGGATGAGCCCTTCTCAGCTCCTCCTGGTGTCCCTGGCCGGCTGCACCGCTTATGACGTAGTGAGCATCCTGGAGAAGAAGCGTCAGACGCTCACTGGACTCGAGATCAAGGTCACGGGAGAGCAGGACGGGGAGCCGCCCTGGACCTACCGCAAGATCCACATGGAGTTTCTGGTTCGAGGGGATGGACTGAGCGAGAAAGCGGTTCGCGACGCCATCGAGCTGTCCGAGGGGAAGTACTGCTCTGTGGCGGCGACGCTGCGGGGCACCGTGGAGATCACCTACGAGTACACCATTGTGGATGGTGAGTAGCCCGGGCTGGCTGAGGGCTAGGAGCATCACCGGACCACGGCTGCTGGCCCCCCGGTGCTTGGAGAGCGGAGGGAGCGCTGGCAACCGGTCTGCGAGGTCTTCCCCGAACCAGTGGTGTGGGCATCGCGAGGGACACCGATATCCGTCTGGTGATCGTCGCCCACTGAGGAGTGTTTCCGATGAGAGCCATGATCCTGCGCAGACCGTCCCCGGTGGAGGAGCGACCACTGGAGCTGACTGAACTGCCGCTGCCGAACCCCGGGCCCGGCCAGGTCCGAATTGACATCGATGCCTGCGGCATCTGCCACACGGACCTCCACACGGTAGAGGGAGATCTGCATCTCCCAGAGCTTCCCATCGTACCGGGTCATCAGGTTGTGGGCACCGTATCGGCACGAGGCAAGGGCGCTGAGCGGTATCAGATCGGGGATCGGGTGGGCGTTGCCTGGCTCCACCACGTCTCCTGCGCTCAGTGTGAGTATTGTGAGCGCGGACGGGAGAACCTGTGCTCCAGCTCAAGGTTCACGGGGCTGCACGTCAACGGCGGCTACGCCGAGGCGATGGTGGCCTATGAGGACTTTGCCTACCCGATCCCGAGGGGCTTCTCCGACCTGGAGGCTGCACCGCTGCTATGCGCGGGGATCATCGGCTACCGTGCTCTGAAGCTCAGCGAGGTTCAACCGGGCCAACGGCTTGGCCTCTATGGATTCGGCAGCTCGGCTCACGTGACCATTCAGGTGGCCCTCCACTGGGGCTGCGAAGTCTACGTCTACACTCGCAGCCAGGGCCACCGCCGTCTGGCGCAGGAGCTGGGCGCGGTCTGGGTGGGCGGGGCCAGGGACACGCCGCCCGTGAGGATGCACTCAAGCATCATCTTCGCCCCGGCCGGCTGGATCGTCCCCGAGGCCCTGAGGGATCTTGATCGAGGCGGCACCCTGGCCCTGGCCGGCGTGACGATGACACCTGTTCCCGAGCTGGATTACGATGAACTGCTCTATTGGGAGCGCGGGATCCGAAGCGTCGCCAACTTCACCCGCCAGGACGCGCAGGAGCTGCTCCAGGTGGCCGCCGAAGTCCCGGTTCAGACCACCGTGGAGAGCTTCCAGCTGGACCAGGCTAACCAAGCGCTGCTGGCCCTTAAGCGGAGCGAGATCGACGGGTCAGGGGTGTTGACCATGGACTAGCGCACTGGTGGTACCGCGCCAGCCAGTTGCCGCGCAGACGATCGGCGCTGGGGAGGTCACCGGGCGTCCCCGCGATTCCGGTGCGAAATGGGGAAAGCAGCGCTGTGGTCGAGCAGGACGTCACTCGGCCCAGAACGGATCACCGGTGTACTTGAAACCGCCGTCAGGGAGCAAGGCAACCACGAGCCCCTGCGTCAAGGCCCTAGCTACGCGCAGAGCTGCTGCCACGGCTGCCCCCGACGAGATACCGACAAAGAGCCCCTCGTCGCGAGCCAGTTGACGGGCTGCGGCGCGAGCCTCCTCAGTGCTGACCATCTGGATCATATCCACCAACGTCGGATCGTAATTGCCGGGTGGATTCGCCGCCTTCAGGTACTTGAGCCCCGAGATTCCGTGCCGGCGTTGGTCAGGCTGTACGCCGACCAGGTGCACGTCCCGGTTCCGCGCCCTGAGATAGGCGCCCACGCCGGTCATCGTGCCACCGGTACCCAGGCCCGCGACGAAGTGTGTAACCCGTCCCGCCGTCTGCGCCCAGATCTCCGGCCCTGTGGTGACGGTGTGGGCCAGCGAATTCGCTGGATTGGCGTACTGATCCGCGTGGAAGAAGCAGGCCGGGTGCGCCCGGGCCAGCTCCTCTGCGACCCGACGGGCCCCCTCGGTCCGGTCGGCCGGGTCGGTGAAGACGAGCTGCGCTCCATAGGCCCGCAGGATCTGCACCCGCTCTGGACTGCTGTCCGCCGGCAGGGTAAGCTGGACGGGAAAACCAAATGCGGCGCCCAGCATGGCGTAGGCGATGCCAGTGTTCCCCGACGTGGCATCAAGCAAGGTCTTGCCAGGGCCCAGCTTCTCGTTCCCAAGGGCTTGGCGGACAATGAAAAGGGCGGGCCGATCCTTGACGCTTCCGCCCGGGTTCAGACCCTCGAGTTTGACGTAAAGGGCGACCTCAGGAGCCAAAGAATCCGTTACACGTTGGAGCGGGATCAGGGGTGTGTTCCCGATGAGGGATGCAACCGCTGGACTCACGGGTTCTGAGGTGGCCGATCGTGGAGCGTGCCAGCACCATTCGGCAACAGGTGGAGTCTCATCCTCCGGGGGAGTGCCAACGGTGGCCCGCGGTTCGGTGTGGTGCGCTTTGTGCATCGTTTCCTCCCATCCAACCCAGGCCAGGCACAAAAAAAACCAACCTCCGCCGCTAGCGAAGGCCCTCACAAAGAGCTCGGCGAGGGCGCTGCGCCTTTGGCCCGGCTGGCCTGGGAAGAAACGGGAAGTCCGGAGCCTAGGTCATCAACCCCCTCGCTCCGAACAGATGCAGATTATGGGCATAACTATGTCGTACATATCCCTGATACTCCTCAAAGCTGAAGTGCATTGTACCGCATTCTGCGCCAGAGTCAAGCTCAGCATATACGCGGCAGGAGCTCGCCCAGCGGCATATCTACAACGCGTCGACCGCCGATGCCGGTCCGGGCCAGGACCAATCCCGGATGGTCGTCGGTCACGAAGCCGATGCGGGCTGCGTTCTGTCCCAGAGGGTGGGCGTGTAACGCTTCAACGGCCGCCTGCGCTTCCTGCGGCGGGACGATCACGACCATCTTCCCCTCGTTGGCGACAGTCAGCGGATCGAATCCCATCATCTCACAGGCAGCTGCCACGGCGGGACGCACGGGGATCCGGCCCTCCTCGATCTCGATCCCCACTCGCGACGTCTCCGCCAATTCGTTCAATGCTGCGGCCAGTCCCCCGCGGGTAGGGTCGCGCAGGCAGTGTACAAGGGGTGCCGCTGACAGCAGTGACTCCACCAGCCCGTTCAGCGCGGCACTATCGGAGAGAAGATCCGTCTCGAAAGCCAATCCCTCTCGCTTGCTCAGCACCGCAATGCCGTGGTCACCGATGGTGCCGCTGAGAAGTACGACATCGCCGGGCTGAGCGCGGTCAGGCCCGATCATCACGCCCTCGGGCACCACCCCCACTCCGGCTGTGTTGATGTACATACCGTCGCCATGGCCCCTCTCGACCACCTTAGTGTCTCCTGCCACGATCTGAACGCCAGCCTCCTGGGCAGCCTCTGCCATAGACTGGACCACATGTTTCAGGGTGGCGATCGACAGCCCCTCCTCAAGGATGAACGAAGCAGTCAGCCAGAGCGGACGGGCGCCGCTCATCGCCACATCATTGACTGTCCCATGGACGGCCAGGGAGCCGATGTCGCCGCCGGGGAAGATGAGCGGGCGGACCGTGTAGGAGTCGGTCGATATTGCGAATCGGGGGTTGCGGTGTTCGGGTTCCACCACGGCAGAGTCGGCCATCTGACGCAGGTAGCGATTGTCCAGCGGGGTGGCGAACACCTCGCGGATCAGGTCGTTCATCGTCTTGCCGCCGGCACCGTGGGCCAGTCTGATGACGTCTTTCATGAACTGCTAGATTATCCCTTCCCGGGGGTCATCACGTTCTCCGGTCGTCTCGCCCACCAGTCTCTCCAGTCGTGCATCAGCCAACCAGGCACCTGGCTTCGACAGCACTCCAGATCATGCGAAGATCTCTTTGCTTCGCGCTGTTCTCTCACCGGCACCAGTAGGCACGCTTAGGATGGCCACCCTCGATACTGGTGGTAGGCAGCACAGGCTCCTTCAGCGCTAACCATACAGGGGCCAACTGGATTCCTCGGTGTGCAAGCGTTGCCGAAGAGGGGGCATTCCGGGGGAGAGAGCACGCCGCGCAGAACCTCTCCGCAGCGGCAGCCGGAAGGACGGAGGGAGGGAGGTGGCGCAGCTGAGAACACGTATCTTGCGTCAAAGCGCCGGAATACCTCACGTACCTGCAGACCGCTGCGCGGAACCGTTCCAAGCCCGCGCCATTCGGCCGCGGCCACCGCAAAGACTTGGTCAATGGCCTGTCGGGCCGCGGGGTTCCCCTCAGCCCTCACGCTCCGGGCATAGGTGTTGCTGATCGTCGGATCCTCGTCCTCAGCCATTTGGACCAGCGCGAGGATGGCACGCAGAAGGTCCAACGGCTCGAATCCGGCGATGGCGCAGGGTATTGCGTACTCGTCAGGAAGGAAGCGCCAAGCGTCGGAACCGATGACGGTAGTGACGTGCCCGGGGCCGATGATGCCGTCCAGCGCGACCTCACCCGCATTGAGAATGGCGACCGTCGCCGGTGGAGTCAGCTTGTGTGTGCTGAAGACGAAGAAGTTATCGAGGCCCTCCGCGTCCGCTGTGAGCACTGCGGACGCAACCATAGGTGCCGTAGTCTCAAATCCGACACCCAGAAACACCACCGGCCGATGGGGGTTCTGACGGGCTGTCTGGAGCGCATCGAGCGGCGAGTAGACCACGCGCACGTCCGCCCCGTTGGCTTTGGCGTCGGCCAGCGAGGTCCGGCTTCCGGGTACACGGATCATATCGCCGAAGGTGGTCAGAATCACATCGGGGACTTCGGCTAGAGCGATGGCGTGATCCAGGTCCTCAGCCGACGTAACGCACAAGGGACATCCGGGGCCAGAGCGCAGATCCACCGTGTCCGGCAGCAGCGAGGGGATGCCGAAACGGAGGATAGCGTGCGTATGCCCGCCGCAGAACTCCATCAACCGTACCGGGCGGTTTGACCGAGCCCGAATTCTGTCAACCACCACACGTGCAGCCTCTGGATCTCGGAACCGCTCAGTCAATGTCATGCGCGGCTCCTGACTGCCGCGATCACGGCCTGACCCAATGCGAGTCCACCGTCGTTAGGAGGTATCAGGTGATGGGTGTAGATGATGAAGCCGTTGGCGCGGAGAATAGGGAGAACTCGACCAAGCAGGGTGACGTTCTGGAATACCCCACCGGATAGGGCGACCTCATTCAACCCGGTTTCCTCCCGAAGATGGACACAGACATCGCCTATCATCTCGGCCACCCCTTGATGGAACCGGGATGCGATCACGGCGGGTGGCACCCCGGCCTTGATATCGGCGACCACGGCACGGATGACCGGCGCGGCGTCGATCTCGACGGCGACGTCGAATCTGTACGCCTCCCTAATCTCCGGGTCCACCAGTGTCTCCAGCTCGATGGCCGCTTGCGCCTCGTAGTTGATCTCCTGGCGCACGCCCACCAGAGATGAGACCGCGTCGAACAGGCGACCGCCGCTTGAGGTGTTGACCGTGTTCACCCGACGCTCTAGCTGCTGAGTCAAGATCCTCTGCTCTTCCTCAGATGCAGCTCTCACCGGCGGCAGCGTGTCGTCCCAGGCCTCGCCCGCAGCCCACAGGTGAGCGAGCGCGATCCGGTAGGGGCGGTTAATGGCCGCATCGCCCCCCGGGAGCGGCACGTACTTCAGGTGGGCCGCCCGCCGGAAGGATGCATAATCCATGATCAAGAACTCAGCGCCCCAGATGGCACCATCGGTGCCGTACCCCGTCCCGTCGAAGGCGACGCCGATGATGGGGCGCTCACCCGCCAGGCCGTGTTCGGCCATGCAGGATGCCACCTGGGCGTGATGGTGCTGGATCTCAATCAGTTTCAGATCAGAAGGGTCAATCCCCAGGTCACCAACCGCACCGGATACAAGCCGCTGAGCATACTTAGAGGAGAGGTACCCTGGATGGAGATCGCAGCCTACGACTGCCGGTGCCACCCGAAACGTTCGGGCCAATTGGTCCACCATCTGCTCGAAGAAGCGCAGCGTTTCGTAGTTCTCCATATCGCCGATGTGCTGACTGAGGAAGGCGTATCGGTCACGCGTCAGACAGAAGGCGTTCTTCAGTTCCCCACCGACCGCCAGGACCTGGTTCACGGCGAAAGGCAGGTGGACCGGATAGGGAGCGTAGCCTCGAGAGCGCCGGATCGGCAGTTCCTCTCCACCAAAGACCCGTGTGACACTGTCATCGCAGCGGGCGTGGATCTCGCGATCGTGCAGTAAGAAGGCGTCCGCCAGAGGAGTCAATCGCTCCAATGCCTCCTCATTGCCCGTGGCGATCGGTTCCTCGGAGTAGTTTCCGGAGGTCATCACCAGCGCCGGAGGGAAGTCGTTGCGTGGGTCGAGCAAGAGATAGTGGAGGGGCGTGTACGGCAGCATCATCCCCAGATCCTGATTCCCGGGCGCGACCGCTGGAGCAATGGGGCTGTTCTCCCGCTCGCGCAACAGCACGATGGGGCGCTCGCGGGAGGTCAGAAGCTCCCGTTCCGTACTGGTGACGTGGCAGCATTCCTGCACGGCTTCCAGGTCGAAGGCCATAAGCGCAAAGGGTTTGTCGACGCGGCCCTTACAGGTTCTGAGGGTTTCGACGGCCTCGGCGTTCGTTGCGTCGCACGCCAGGTGGAAGCCACCCAACCCCTTCACGGCGACGATGGCCCCGGATTGCAGCAGGTCCCGTGTCCGTCGGACGGCATCGTCCTTTCTGCTTTGCGCCCGCCCCCCCGACCCTGACACCAGCCAGACGTGAGGCCCGCAGACGGGGCACGCGTTAGGCTGGGCGTGGAAGCGCCGATTCGTCGGATCCTGATACTCCGCTTGGCAGGCCGGGCACATCTTGAACGGCGCCATCGTGGTCTGAGGTCGATCGTAGGGAATGTCCTGGATGATCGTGAAGCGTGGACCGCAGTTGGTGCAGTTTATGAATGGGTAACGGTAGCGTCGATCACATGGATCAAACATCTCGCACAGACAGTCGTCGCAGACGGCGATGTCTGGAGAAATCGGCTGGAAGTCGCCGGGCTTCGCCTCCGAATGGCGTATGGCGAAACCCTCGGAGATGGGGAGCTCCACGCTCGATGGCGCGATG
>SKLM01000446.1 GCA_007123205.1 Thermoflexales bacterium | reverse complement strand
TGGCGGTGAGCGAGTTCCCGAGCTGTGGGCAGGGTTTTCCGCCGTGGCGACTCTTATGTCACTGTCATTCTCGCTGTTTCTCACTTCGGCGCCCCGCTTTACAGGCGTCGCTGCGATCAGCCGCGCGAAGACCTGGTCTCGCCCATCGCCTCGCCGTCATAGGGGTGGACGATGGGCAGAGTGTCGCCGTCAGCATCACGGATCTGTCCGTCGAGTGTGGTAGACTAATCGAGCGGCCGTAATAACTGGGAGGCCATAGTGTCCAAGCTGGATAGGTTCGTCGAGCTCTTTGAGCTCCCCCCGGCGATGATCCCCCACATAGACTTCGTCGTCACCGACGCAGAGCTCGATCTGGCGGTCGCGATGGGCGATCGCGAACTGACCCTGGAGCAGATCGCGGAAGCGACGGGCATGCCGCTGTCGGAGGCCGAAGCGCTGGTCGAGCGGGCGCGCCGTCGCGTCATCGTCACCAGGGTCGGCGACGGTGCGTATCACGAGGATCGCGAGGTCCACGACGGACCCGACCGGTACCGGGTGAGCAACTTCTACCGACGCCTCGATATCCTGGCCATGTACGAGAACTGGGGTGACGTGCCCGCGGAAGCGCGGGATGCGGTGATCGATTGGCAGCTCCAGGAGTTCATGAACACCTGGCAGGAGGCCATCCGGGCCATGGAGGGGGATCCCGATGCCCGGGTGCGCGTGCCCAATCGGGACTATCTCCTCCTGGACGAAGCCCTCGAGATGGTCGACGCGGCGGAGGACCACGTCGTCGTTCCCTGTGACTGTCGCGCCATTGTCCAGGCCTGCGACAGACCCCGGGAGGTCTGCGTGCGCCTGGATAAGGGCGCTCGCATGACTCTCGAACTGGGCCATGGGCGTCAGGTCACCAAAGACGAGATGAAGCGCATCGTCATTGATGCCAATCGGGCCGGGTTGATGCAGACGGGCGATCGGTTCTGGAGAGAATCCGGCGAGTTGTTCGGCTTCTGCAACTGCTGTGGGTGTGACTGCTACCCCATCCGCGCGGGGATCAAGCTCGACCTGGCCGATACGTGGCCCCGTGTATACTACGTCGCGGAGCGAGATATGCGCACGTGTATCCACTGCGGGCGGTGCGCCGAGCGCTGCTGTTTCGCTGCCCTCCACCGCAGCGAGGGGACGATCCAGGTGGACGGAAAGACCAGGGTCGCCATTGCTTTCGATCGGGAGGCTTGCCGGGGGTGTGGGATCTGCGCCACCGGTTGCCCGACGGGGGCCATCACGATGAAGCCCATCCACGAGGCCGTACAGGACAAGGAGGCGGCATGACCACCAGAATCCCCATCCTCGCCGAGATCACCGAGGCCAACTCCATTTTGGCCGAGAATCTGCGCGCTGCCTTCGCCGCGGAGGGCGTGCTGGTCCTCAACCTGATGGCGTCGCCGGGAGCCGGGAAGACCACCCTGTTGGAGCGGTCCATTGCGGAGCTGAACGGGGCCCTCAAGATCGCCGTGATCGAGGGTGACCCCCATACCAGCATCGACGCGGAGCGCATCGATGCCGCCGGCGTGAAGGCTGTGGAGATCAACACCGGGGGTGGCTGTCATCTGGAGGCTCGCATGATCCGGGCGGCGCTGGGCGAGCTCGACATCGCGGGCCTGGACTTGCTGGTCATCGAGAACGTCGGGAACCTGATCTGTCCCACCGGATGGGATCTGGGTGAGGACCTGAAGGTGATCCTGGTCAGCCTGACCGAGGGCGACGACAAGCCCCTCAAGTACCCGATGGGCTTCTTGACCGCCGATGCCGCGGTGATCAGCAAGGTGGATCTGGAGCCGTACGTCCCCGCCGATAGGTCGACCATGCGGGAGAACGCGCTGACCATCAACCCGGACCTGGCCGTCTTCGAGGTCTCGAGCATCACGGGGGAAGGGATGGACCGCTTCCTCCAATGGATCAAGCAGCGCGTCGCTGATAAGCGATCCCGAACGTCGTAGGGGGACGAGCTATGCACGAGATGCCCGTGACCCAGGCGTTGTTGGACCTCGCGCTGAAGCACGCCGATGGGCGCCGGATCACCGATGTCTACCTGGAGGTGGGCCGCATGTCCGCCATTGTGCCCGACTCGGTGGAGGTCTTCTTCCAGTACCTGAGCGAGGGCACTCTGGCCGAGGGGGCGGACCTCCATTTCACCATACGTCCCGTCGAGATGACCTGTGCGGATTGCGGCGGCGAGATGGATCTGTCCGAGTGGGTCACGGAGAACCCCCAGGTGGTCATGCAGCAGGCCTTCAAGCGCGGCTGCCAGTGCGGCGGGAGGAACCTGCGGGTCAGTGGGGGGGTGAGCTTCGGCCTGGTCGGGATCGAGGTGGAGGACGACGGCTCAGATTGAAGGCGCCGTCTGCGGCGGCGGTAGAGATGACGGAAGTGGTTCGGGGCTGGTCGGTCACGACATCCGCCCCGCACCCTCGTGTTGGTCCCCGCTGTCGGGTCTCTCTGTGCTCCCTCCGTGCCCGTCCTCTCCGTTGACGGACGTCATCAAGGCCCCTCGCTAGTCGCCATCCATCGCTGATAGGCCTCGTCCCACGGCCCACCGTCCGCCGGTTCGTACGAGACCAAGTCAAAGGAGTCCCGGACGATCTGGCGCCCCTCCTTCACCGACCCGATTCTTCCTAAGGCCATCGCCTGGGTCACGACATTGCCCGTCGCCGTCGCCTCCACCGGGCCGGCGATCACGGGACGCTGGCATGCGTCGGCCGCGAGCTGGTTCAGCAACCCGTTCTGGCTGCCGCCTCCCACGATATGGACGGGCTCCAGGCGATATCCCAATACCTCCTCGAGCTTGTCCAGCACCCAGCGGTACTTGAGCGCCAGGCTCTCCAGCACACAGCGCACCACCGCCCCCTTGCTCTGGGGCACCGGCTGGCCCATCTTCCAGCAGTGGCGCCGAATGCGCTCGGGCATGTCGCCCGGCTTGGCGAAGTCGGGACCATCCACGTCGATGAGCGACACCAGCGGGTCGGCCTCGGCCGCCATCTGGGTCAGGGTGTCGTAGGACAGCGTCTCACCCTGACGTGCCCACGTGCGCCGGCATTCTTCTAGCAGCCAGAGACCGGCGATGTTCTTCAGGAAGCGGAAGGTGCCCTCCACGCCGCCCTCGTTGGTGAAGCCGCAGGCCAGCGCTTCAGGGCTGATCTCCGGGGCGGGCAACTCCGCCCCCATCAGTGACCAGGTGCCAGAGCTGATATACGCGAAACGCGATCCCGCGGCGGGCACAGCGGCCACGGCAGAACCGGTGTCGTGGCAGGCTGGGGCGATGACCGAGAGGCCCGTCGTCCCGACTTCCTCGGCCACCGCGGGCAGCAAGTCACCGAGGCAGGTCGCTGATGGGATGATCTCGGGAAACACGTGCGTGGGAATGCCCAACCGTTCCAGGAGCGGCCAGGCCCAGTCTCCCTCTCGAGGATCGTAACACTGAGTGGTAGTGACGTTCGTGAACTCGCCCGCCTGGCGGCCCGTCAGCCAATAGTTGAACAGGTCCGGCATCGTCAGCAAGGTCTCGGCGGCCTCGAGGATGGGCCCATCGGCGACGACCAGCGCCAGCAGCTGGTAGACGGTGTTCAGCGGCAGGAACTGGATTCCCGTGCGCTCGTATATCTCCCGCCGGCCCACACGGCGAAACGCCTCTTCCATCATCCCCTCCGTGCGGTCGTCCCGGTAGTGGTACGGATTCGACAGCATCCCCCCCATCCGGTCGAGCAGGGCGAAGTCCACGCCCCAGGTGTCCACGCCGATGCTCACCAGGTCCGCTCCGTGCTCCTCAATGGCGAGGCCCAGTCCTGTCTTGATCTCCTCCCAGATCCGCAGGACGTCCCAATGGAGTCGCTGGCCCCTGCCGCCAGGATCGGGGATGCGCACCGGGCCGTTCGGGAAGCGGTGCACTTCGGCAAGGCGTATCCGCCCGCCCCTGACCCGACCCATCATAACCCGTCCGCTCGACGCACCGAGGTCAACGGCCAGGAAGCCCGTTTCCCTTGACATGAGTTCCCTCCCGGATCGTCGCCCTAGGCGACCTCGCCCGGCGACCTCGCCTGGCCCACGGATCTACGGTCCCGTGCCCCCGGTCTGGCCGTCCCCAGAGTCAGTGGGCGCCTGAGCGTTCTATCAGGTGTCCCTGGAGTCCTGTTGAGTACCGGTGCCCACGGCGCGAGTCGTCACGCCCGCTTGGTCAGTTCCTTCGCCTCGTAGGCGCGGATATCGTCCATGAAGCGGATGCCCACGGGAACCCCCTGTTGGCGGCAGTAGTAGTCCCAGACGGCGGCCCAGGGCATCCCCTTCAGCTCCTCCAACAACGCCAGCCGTGCCGTGAAATCCCCCAAGATCTCCAGCTCCCGCATCCTGTCGGTCGGCTCCAACAGGGCCATCAGCAGGGCCCGGAGGGTGCTGCGAGTTCCAATCACCCAGGCGGCGATGCGGTTGATACTGGCGTCGAAGAAATCCAGGCCGATATGGATCCGATCCGTGAACTCGCCTCGCACGATCTCCTGCATGATCGCCTGCACCTCATCGGTCAGCGTCACGACGTGGTCGCTGTCCCATCGCACCCCTCTGCTGACGTGCAGCAGAAGCGCGTCCACGAACAGCAGCACGGCGGAGATCTTGTCCGAGATCACCTCCGTGGGATGGAAGTGGCCGCTGTCCAGGCAGAGTAGCACCTCGTGGGTGGCGGCATACCCCAGGTAGAATTCGTGGGATCCGACGACGTAGCTCTCCGAGCCAATGCCGAACAGCTTGCTCTCGACGGCGTCGAGGTTGTAGCGCGTGTCCACGTCGGCTGCAAGGATTTCGTCCAGCGACTCCTTCAACAGGACCCGCGGAGTCCTCCGGTCCACCGGGGTGTCCTTGAAGCCGTCGGGGATCCAGATATTGGTCACGCACGGCGTACCCAGTTCCTGGCCGAAATACTCGCCGATCTTACGGCAGGCGATGCAGTGCTCGATCCAGAAGCGGCGCACGCCCGGATCATAGCTCGCCAGCGTGAAGCCGTCGTCGGCCCGCGGGTGGGAGAAACAGGTGGGGTTGAAATCGACCCCACGGCCCCGCTCTTTGGCCCAGTCCGACCAGGTGGCGAAGTGCTCCGGCTGTAGCTCGTTCCGCTCCACCCGCTGGCCGCGGGTGTCCGCGTAGATGGCGTGCAAGTTCAGCCGATGCGTCCCCGGGATGAGGCTGTATGCCTTGTCCAGATCTCGTCGCAGCTCTTCCGCATTCCGGGCCCTGCCCGGGGAGTTCCCGGTGACCGCGATGCCTCCCCCGAGCTCGGCGTCGCGTTCTTCGAAGCCGGAGACGTCATCACCCTGCCAGCAATGGAGGCTGATGGGGATCTCCGACAGCGCGGCCAGCGCCTGATCGGGGTTGACACCGATCGTCGCGTAACGCTCCTTAGCCAGACCGTAGCTGTCTCGAATCTGCTTGTCTGTGGGCTCCTGGTTCATGCCTACTCCGCCCTCTGCTCCGGTCGGATCCGTGATCCGACCACTGCCGGAGGCAGCCGCGCGAGCTGCCCCGGGTTCGGGGTGCTTTTGGCTCATGCTTTCCCCCGACCCCTGCTCCGGTCGGATCCGTGATCCGACCACTGCCGGAGGCAGCCGGGCCAGCTGGGCCGGGTAAGGGGTGCCCTGGTGCATACCTTCCCCGACCTCTGCTCCGGTCGGATCCGTGATCCGACCACTGCCGCAGGCAGCCCGCCCCATCTCTACCCAGTATCCCCCGGCCTTCATCCTTGGCTTTGGTGCAGAGAAACACGCCGTCACGGTGTGCCCATGCTCAACCCCCAACCTACCCACGGGACGATTCGTACCGGCGTGCGCGCCCGCCCCTCAGCGGACGAGAAGAACCGGAACCCGCGTCGCGTCCAGGAACTCGAGGACCGTTTCATCCTCCAGGGCCCCCGTTCCAGCCGGCATCACCAGGGTGCCCCCTTCCTCGTGGGCGATCAGGTGGGCCAGCCGGGGCACGCTCCTCTCTGTCAACGACTGAAAGCTTATCTCAAGCAGCTGGCCGGCCAACCGCTGGCGAACCGCGTCCCTCAGGCGCGCGGCCTCGTCCGGTCCGTCGGCCAACAGGAAGACCATCAACTGGCCGCCATCGTCCCTCGCCAGACCCGCGGCCGTCGCCAGGGCCTTCTCGCCCAATGCTGTACCATCGTACACCACGCGCATCGGAGGCTCGACCCGGGTGTCTTCTCGAAGCACCAGCGTCGATGTCGAGCTCTGGCTCAGCACCTGGCGCACTGCGGGAGTCAGGTGGCCCGTCTTGAACGGCGACCACGCCCCCTTTCCCAAGATGACCACGTCTGCCGTTGCGGCGGCCGCCAGCACCTCCAGCGCGACTCGCCCGCGGACCACCCGAAAGGTACAGCGAGTTTGCAGGCTCCGCGTACTGGTCTGGAACTGCCGACGGACCCGTCCGGCCTGCACGTCGAGCTGGCGCGACAGCTCTCGTGTCTCCACCCGACGACAGCTCGCTGTGAAGAACCCCACCTCCTGGACGAAGGGTAGATCGGCGATTCGCCGGACGTTGACGTCCTCCACGAGCAAGCCCAGTAGCTCAGCGCCAAGCCGCGAAGCCATTCTCGCCGCCGCCTCTAGCGCGGTCCAACTATCCGTCGAAGGATCGAGTGCCACCACGATCCGTCGTATGCCGTGGTCGCTCTCGCGCTCTCTCGCGGCTCCGCCCGTTGGGTTCTGCGCCTCTCTGCTTCCGCCCCTCGTCATCCCTGTTCCTCCTCACCGCCTTTCCCGAACTTGGACCGCTTGTCCGCTAGCTGCGCCAGCCGCCGTTCCACCCGGTAGTTGATGGACCCTTCGGGATACTCATCCTCCGCCGTATCCGGCCCCTCTCCCCGCTCGCCTGCCGGGATGCCCGTCAGGATTTCGATGCCCTGATCGACGGTCTCAACAGAGTAGATGTGGAATCTCCCTTCAGCGGCCGCCTCGAGCACGTCTTGGCGCAGCATCAGGTTCTTCACGTTGCTCGCCGGGATCAGCACGCCCTGATCACCCGTCAGGCCCCGCCCCTTGCAGATGTCGAAGAAGCCCTCGATCTTCTCGTTGACGCCGCCGATGGCCTGAATCTGACCGCGCTGGTTGACCGAGCCGGTGACGGCCAGGGACTGCTTGATCGGGACCTCAGCCAGGGCAGAGAGCAACGCGTACAGCTCCGCCGAAGATGCACTGTCGCCCTCGATCGGGCCGTAGGACTGCTCGAACACCAGACTGGCGGAGAGGGAGAGAGGCGTATCCTCCGCGTAGCGGGCACCCAGGAAGGCACCCAGAATGAGCACGCCCTTTGAGTGGATCGGCCCGCCCAACTCCACCTCCCGTTCGATGTCCACCACCTCGCCCTTGCCCATGCGTGTCCTTGCCGTGATGCGCGTCGGCCGGCCGAACATGAAGTCACCCAGTCCGATGACCGAGAGCCCGTTGATCTGCCCGATCTCCGCCCCATCGGTGTCGATGAGGACGGTATCCCGCAGGATCGTCTCCTGCATCCGCTCGCGCAGCCGGTCAGCGCGATAGATCCGCGCGTCGATCGCCCCCTGAACGTCCGCCACCGTCACGGAGCCGTTCCCCTTCTCCCTGGCCCGGTGATTGGCCTCTCGCAGAAGATCCTCCAAACCTTCGCTCTTCATCGACAGTTTCTCGGAATCTCCCACCATTCGGGCCGCGTGCTCGATCAGCCGGGCCACCGCCTCCCGGTCGAATGGCTGCAACTCGGCCTCGTGCACCATCGTCGCGATCATCTGCGCATAGAGCTGCTGGTTGCCGTCATTGCGATCCATCTCCTCGTGGAAATCGGCCTGGACTTTGAAGTGCTCGGCGAACTCCGGATCGAGCTGGGACAGGAGGTAGTAGATCCTCCGGTCGCCGAACAGTCCGACCTTGACGTCCAGCGGGATCGGCTCCGGTTCCAGCGAGACCGTGCTGATGATGCTGAGCTGGCGGCCCAGAGATTCCACGCGTATCGTGCCGGCGTC